>CAJXOV010000010.1 GCA_913057815.1 uncultured Flavobacteriales bacterium | reverse complement strand
TGTAAGTCTGAAACTCCCGAATGACATATTCATGTCCCATAAAATAGGATTGAACTGTCCGTTTTCATCTTGATAGATGTAGTAGTTCTGACCATAACCTACGTAACTATCAAAGTTTATAAACGAATAGTTCAGTGCGTGCATCCACAGCGCACGGTCTATGTTTAGCTCTGGTTCTACATCAGCTGGGTTTTCATTTAGTGTAGCTATAAAGCTTACTAATTCTTCCCATCCTGTGTCTGATTTTAGAGAATATAACTCATGGTAATCTTCTTCAGCTGTTCCTGGAGAATTGCTCAGGTTAGCGTTTTCTCCAAAGAGCTCTAGCTCTTCAGGATTGCATTTGAAAAACGCTCCAACTGTAGACTGAAAATGTTTAGATAGAAAATCCTTGTTCACGGCTTCTACATTCGTGTAAAGTCCCCAGTACTCATCGTTTATGAAAAGCTTAGCGAAATTAGCTTTACCTGCAGGCATGTAATTTCTGGCTATTTCATAAGATAATACTTCTCTCACGAAAGAGGGATCCTGAATTACATTAGAAAGTTTGATTTTATCTGTTCCTTGATGAGCCGCGTCAGGGTTTGTGTAATCAAGTTTAATGTTGAACGGGTTTTTGTTATAATTCACACTTACGGAGCTGAATCCTTTGTATCGGATTCCTGCTCCTTCTATGAGTGTACCGTCTATTTCCACATCACAAAGAAGTCTTTCTTCAAGACCGTCTATATAGAACTGATCTAGAATCTCATCCCAGTTTTCCTGAGTGAAAATCACTTTAATTTCTGGAATGTGGTCTATGTCGTAAAAATCATCCTGTGCAAGTAAGGGCGCACTTATAAGAGAGCACCCGGTTAGAAGAATAGCGTAGAAAAATCCAGTTAAAACTCTCATTCAACGATTACTTTTCTAGTCACTTGATTTTCTCCAGCTGAAATAGTGATGAAGTATATTCCAGCAGACTGAGCAGTAAGATCTATTGTTTGTACGTTTTGCAACGCTAGAATTTCTTTACCGAAAACATCTGTTACACGAATTTGATCAGCTCCATTAGCTCCGAATTCTCCCATTACTGAAAACACTCCAGTAGAAGGGTTAGGGAAAATGGTAGCATTTAACTTATTAATTTCAGATACTCCAACAGCGCACTGCGTACCATCAATTATTCCGTCAGCTATCATTTGTAGAATTCCTGGGTGATCACACTCGTATCTGAATCCTTTCGGAGAACCAGAGTTATACTGCCACACGATATCTCCGTCTTCAGTGGCTTCGTACATGAAAGACTGTGATAAATTAACGAATACATTTCCGTTAGACATTCTATCAGATGCAGACTGCCCGTCAGCATCTCCTATACATTCATGTCTCCATGAGTATGAAGCTGGCGTATACTGTTCTCCAGGGGTTCTGTCATATGTAAATCCGCTTACTGGAGTTTCTATGGCGTCTACCGTAGAAGAGTTTCCTGAGCCTCCCTCATTGTTAAACACTTGAATATAACCTGCATTAGGTCTTCCGTCTAGAATCCAACGAGCATCGTGTACTGGCCCACTGATTATTTGATCTCCTGCGGTATCATAATTACTAGGTTTTCCCCATCTGTAAAGGAGATCTCCGCCCATTCCTGAGTTTCCTCCTGTATGTGTAGATGCTTCTTCAGTAGTTGTACTATGATCTATGATAAAAATTTCATTTAAGAATCTTGAACTAAAAACGATTTGATCTAAAGTAGGATTGTAATCTATTCCGTTTACATGAAACCAATCAGTGGGCCCACCACCGCCAGGTCCGCCTCCCTGACTATCTGTAGCTACATTTATGTTTAACAATTGAGGATTTTCTGAAATAACTCCATAATTTGGTAAAGTGTCATCTTCATCTTGTACAAAGTGATCTATTACATGCCATTCCCAAACTATTTCACCTCCGGTTCCATCTTGTTGAACTTCTATAATATGCGTAGCTTTTTTATCCTCAGCATCCTCAAGACCTATAGCTTCTAAATCTTCTTCAGTAACAATTTCCCATGCTATTAAAAGAACATTTCCATTTGGCATTAAACAAAGGTCATGGTGACTAACAACGTTAGAAGTAGAATAAGTAAAGTCCCATACTACATCTCCATTATAATCAAGCTCTTGAAGTCTTCCCCCTACAGCGGCTCCATTGATATCGTTACCATTATTGACAGCGCCCCTAACTATATTTCCATTTGGTTTTAAAGCCATGGCATAGTTAGCATTAGTAGGACAAGACCATGAATGAGCTATGTCACCTTCAGCATCTATTAGGTATGCTGTGCTGCTGTTTTGGCCATTGTAAAGAGCGTATCCATCTATGTCTTGTGCATTTGAGTAAAAGGTAAAGAATAAGAAAGCAGCACTAAAAAGTGCTTTGATGTAAAATTTGGTCATGAATTAGATATTTAGCTTTTGACGATTAAAAGTTTAGAATTCCTTCGCAGGGTTGGATGTAAATTGATTTTTTCTAAAACTAGTTGAAATGCTTGGAGCTTTTGTGCGTGTAAAACTCAGTTTATCAGGGTGATTATGTTGAGTTTTTAATTTAGTAGAAATATGGAATTAATTTTATTCAAATCATTGCTACGCGAAAAAGTATACCAGTTAGGAATGATGTTTCTACGGCTAACCACTTCTCCATTTACTAAAATTTCAGCATGGATGTAGAAGTTCTTAGATTTCACCTTTAAAAAACGTTCAATAGCATTAGAAAAAGAAGTTGAAAGAGGTTCTATAGGGGTAGTGTTGGTAGAAGTTTTGAGGATTTCACCTGAGTCTGCATCTATCACCTGAATAGTAAGCTCACAGTGTAATTTATGTTTGGTGTCATTACTGATGAATGAGGTGATGTTTCCTTTTTCTATCTCTATGATTGGGAGAACGTTTTGATACATTTCTTTTACTTTCCAGTGTGCTGCTTTTTCTTCACCAGAGTAATCTATGGTGCTCCAGCTGGGGCCAGGCCAACAGTCGTTTAGTTGCCAGTACAGCGTTCCCATACAATGTGGACGCTGCATTCTGTGGGCTTCTATGGCTTTTTCATAGGCTATGGCTTGGGTAAGTTGGCTCATTTCCACGAATTCCTCGAATGAAGCTGGTTCTGGGAAATAATCCAGTATTCTATCAGTGATTTGAGCGTTTCCTATGTAGCTCTTTTGTCTGTGTTGCATAGATTCACTGGCTAAGAAAAGAGAGTCTTCTGGCACGTAGCGTTGCAATAATTCTATGCTCGGGAAACTCTGAAATCCATATTCAGACATGAATCTGCCTACGTTATTAGAGTAATTTTCAAAAGGTTCTCTGTTATGCCATACTCCCCAATAATGCATAGATCCTGAATTAAAATCTCCTTTTGGCCCCCAATTACTAAGAGGAGATGTATGGGTATAAGTACGCTTGTCATAGGTATAGACCGTTTGAGGAATAGCATATTCAAATAGATTTTGATAACCTGCTAAAAGTTGTCTTTGATTACGCTCGTCTAGTTTATATTCATCTTGCCATCCCCAATTATTCCAAGCCACATTCACTTCATTATTCCCATTCCAATGTGCCAAGCTTGCATGGTTTCTCAGTCTTTTTACTTGGTACGCCACCTCTTCGGTTACAGATTGGATATACTGTTTGTCAAAAGGATACATGCTGCATGCAAACATGAAATCTTGCCAAATTAGAATCCCGTGCTTGTCGCACAGTTCATAGAAAACATCTTTTTCGTAAATTCCTCCACCCCAAACTCTGAGCATATTAAAGTTGGCATCTTTAGCTTGTAGAATTAGCTTTTCATAATCTTCATTTGTTTTTTGGTTGATGAAGACATCCTGAGGAATGTAGTTGGCACCTTTAGCAAAGAGTTTTTCTCCATTTACTTCAAAGAAAAAAGACTCCCCAGTTTTATCTTTATTCTGACGAACTCTGGCCATTCTTAGGCCTACTTTTTGAGAGAAAGAATCCATTTCGCCTAGTTGAATTTTAAAATCATAAAGAGGTTGTTCTCCCCAGCCATTTGGCCACCATATTTTTGGATTTTCTATTCTGATTTCTCCTTTTATGGTTTGAAAATCAGTAGACTCTGTAGTAGAGAAATAGGATCCTTCAGAATCAGCTAGTTCTAGGGTGTAATTCAGTTTTTTAGGAATATGATTCAAAGTGATTTCGTATTCCAATACTGCTTCGTTCTCCGATATGGAGGAATTGTAGACGTAGACTTCTTCTATGAAAGTCTCATTCTTGAAAACCAAATTAACTGGCATGTAAATCCCACAAGTAGTGAATTTAGGTGCCCAATCCCACCCGAAATGATAAGGTGCTTTTCTCACCCAGGGACTTATTTTATTATCACCTGCATCATTCGAAGCAGGTAGCTGATATCCCAAGTTCTTAGCAGTATTGGCATGAACTTCATAAGGAGATTTGAAGACGACTTTAAGACTATTGGTTCCTTCTTTTAGCCATGTCTTTACCTCGTTTTGCCATGCTAAAAACATATTCTCAGATTTACCTATTTCCATTTCATTTAAGTAAATGGTAGCATAGGTGTCTAATCCTTCGAATTCAAGAAAAATCTGGTGGTACAAAAGTTCTTGTTCAGTTACTTCGAAAGTGGTGCTGTAAGTCCAAGTAGAATCCTGAATCCATTGATAATCTAGCTCGTTGGTTCCTTTGTATGGATCATCTATAATTCCTGCGTTCCATAAATCTGTATGGATGTTTCCTGGGATGATGGCTTTTCCTTTTAGTGTTTCTGAATCTGAAGAGAATTGCCAGTTTTCGTGAAGGGTTTTTTCTTTTGATATGTTTTGCGAATGTGCATTCACAAACAAGAGTAGAAGTAGAATAAAACTGAAAATATACTTTAAGTGAGTCATTGTAAAACTGCAAATTACGGTTCGTACGTCACTTTTTCTTGATAAAAAGTAACCAAAAATCAAGGCTTGTGAAATTAGTCCTAGTTCACTTCACAAAATTACTTCTCTACGGATGCAAAACTCGCAAACGCTGTTATCAAGTTTTTCTTCTAAAAACTCGACAGCTGAGCTCAAATAGAACATCCGCTTAACGCTTCGTGATTTTGAGTGAACACGCTCTAAATTCAAATGCCGTCCGTTCAAAATGATTTAATAAGTTTTTTCATTTGTCTGATTTCATTGGAATCTACAGTGAAAATTTGTTCTGCTACGGAACTGCTGCTCATGGACACAGACATGCTTCCTTCTATCAAAATCTTTGCCGAAGAATGAAAATGAGTAATTCCTGTTTTTTCGTGTATTTCTGAGATGTTGGAAGCTCGAACACCTCCGCCTGCTAAGAGGCTTATGGATGAACCATATTCGCGGTGCAATGCTTTTAAAACCTCAACACCTTGCTGAGCCATGGTATGTTGTCCAGAAGTAAGAATGGTGTCAAATCCACTTTTAATAAGCTGTTCACAGGCCGTTTTAGGATCTTTAGTTAAATCGAAGGCTCTATGAAAGATGAGTTTTTTACCTCCAGCGAGTGATTTCCAATAAGCCAATAACTCTTCGTCTATTTCGGAAGTATCTGTTAATGCTCCTACTACTATTCCTTCACAATTAGTGGTGGAGCAAAATTTTATATCAGCGGCTATTATTTCTAGCTCATCTTGGGAATACAAAAAGTTTCCAGCTCTAGGTCTTATGAGCACTCTCACAGGAATAGTGACTGCTTTAATTACTTGAGCTATTTTTCCAGAGCTAGGCGTTACTCCACCTTGGATGAGGTTTTCACACAATTCTAAGCGGTCTGCTCCGGATTTTTCAGCTTTAATTGCTGATTCTACGGAGTCTATACAGATTTCTAACATTGGTTATTGTATAGCTTCAATTTTAAATCCTGCGCCTCTGTCGACCACCACAAAATTGTAGGTGACTTCTCCTTTTTCGTAGATGAGATTGTAGTTCAGGTTGACAGTGCTCACACTATTGGATATGTTTGTGCTCGTGCCAAATCCTTTTTCGAAACTGAGTAGTTTTCCGTAATCTGTATTTTCATACATGAGTTTGCAGTTAGCTACTACGTCTTGCCCATGCGAGCTTTGCGAGCTCACGTAAACAGATGCCTCTTTAAAATCTTGATTAACAACATAGTTAAGAAATCCTTCTATGTGTTGTTTGGCTTCTTTGGTGGTTTCACAGCTGGAAAGGGATAACATCCCAAGGCATAAAGTGATTAAGATTAAAGGTGTTTTCATGTTGCAAGTTTAAGAAATTACTTCACCACCACCTCATCCAAAAACACCCAAGCAGGCTCGCTAGAAGCTTCGTGCCAGTGGGGGACTTTGCCTATGTTTTTGATAATTACTTTTAGATACTTAGCATCTGCTGGTTCGAAATTGAAGTAAGAAGTTATGATTTCTTTGCCACGCACATGCATTTCGTTTTCGGCATATAACTGAGTATCTAGCTCTGTATAAGTGGCGCCATCCTGAGAGATGGCTATACTCACTGATTCTGGAGGGAATATCCATGAGTTAATGTATCGATAGAAATTCATAGAAACTGAAGAGATCTTTTTGTTCTCATTGGGGTTTTCTATAATTAGTTCTACATCATCTCCGAAAAACCCTTGCCAGTGGCCATCTCTGAAATCTAAGGAGCCTAAAACTCCATCTGTTAAGCCGTCTGTTCCACCTGCTGTGTAGTAATCACTGAAAGGAACAGAATATTCGACATGAGCTGCTAGCCAAGAGTGGTGATTAAATGAAATGCTAATTTCTTCTTGATTTGCAGAAGATTTTACTCCTGAGCTAATTAACAGTTTACTCTCAGAATTTTGAGGAACGTTTATAATTTCTCCTTCAAAATGATCTCCGTCTTGGAAGCCACCCTTTGAATCGAATGAATACGTTGTTTCTGGGTTTCTTAGATTTTCAGTTATTTGAACTGTGATTCCTTCTCTGTTTGTGTTGGTCTCCACAGAGACTGCCACCGTTTCACTTCCAAACATAACACCTCTAATGTCTAAGTAATTGTAATGGGCATCTAGCCTTTCAAGAAAACCTTCGTAGTCATCATTGGTTCCCCAAAAAGACTCGGAAGCGGCTATGAGCCTTGGGAAAACCTTAGAGTCTAACGTTTTCTCATCAGGAACATGCTCTGTCCACATGTTACACTCTGCGCCTAATATCCTAGCGGCTTCTTGTGTAGAACAATCTGGAGGAATAGGGTTAAAGCCATAAATCTTCTCAGTGTCAATGGTTTTTAGTGAGTAATCTAAATAACAGTGAGATGTAGGGCTCATAATAGCTTGACGACCTTCCGAAACGGCTTTTTTTCCACCGTCCATCCCCCGCCAGCTTTGAATGATAGCTGATTCTGTTAGCTCATCATTCAGGATTTCATCCCAACCTATAATAGTCTTGCCATTTTCCTTGAGGTATTCAGCCATTCTATTTATAAAAAAAGATTGAAGCTCCTCATAATCGCTTAAACCTTCTTTTTTCATGAGTTTTTTACAGAATTCACTCTCTTCCCAGCGTGTTTTTGGCGCTTCATCTCCTCCTATGTGTACGTAATTAGATGGGAACAACTCCATAACTTCTCCTAGAACGGTCTCTAGAAATTCGAAGGTATATTCTGTAGGGCAGTAAATATCTTTGAACACCCCCCAGTCATTTGGCACTGAAATTTGTTCTCCATTACAACCCAATTCTGGGTAGGCAGCAACTGCCGCTGAAGAGTGTCCGGGCATCTCTATTTCAGGGACGATTTGTATGTGTCTTTCGGAGGCATATTTCACTATTTCTCGAATGTCTTCTTTAGAGTAATAACCGCCATACAACTCTCCGTTTTCAGCTAAAGGATCTTCTCTCCACGCACCTATTTCGGTTAATTTAGGATAGGCGTCTATAGCTATTCTCCACGCTTGATCTTCGGTAATGTGCCAGTGTAAAGTGTTCATTTTGTAAAAAGCCAGTAAGTCTATATATTTCATAACAGTATTCTTCGGAAAGTAATGTCTACAAACATCTAGAAGCATTCCGCGCCATTTGAATTTAGGTGAATCTTCTATAAAAAACGAAGAAATCATCGGAAGCTCTGAGTGAGCTGATTTTATTGACAAAATTTGACGAATAGTCTGAATTGCGGTAAAAGCTGATGTGGGAGATCCTGCTTCGATAAGAATTTCGGTTTTATTACAATTTATGGTGTGGTTTTCGGCAGGAAGCTCGTCAGTTATTTGAATCTGAATGCTATTATTATTTGAAGACTTTAAAACTAGATTTGAAGAAATTTGGAACTCGGAACTTAGTGTCTTTTGGAGGTAAATAATTTCAGAAGTGAGTTCTTCATTTATTAAAATGTCTATCCCTTTTTCGAATGAAAACTGTCCCTGATTTGTAAGTTTTATTGAAACTGGTTCGGGAATTATTCCAAAAGAATTTCCAAGGATCTCTTTTGTTTGAGTGGTTGGTTTTTTTTCTTTATTTGAGTTTTCTAGATTCGTACAATTCATCAAAAGAACTCCACATATTATTACGGTTAAGGAGCAGAAGTTGAAAATAGATTTCATCATGGGGTTAAAGGTTATAAAAAAGGCCCTGAAGTTTTCAGAGCCTTTTCAAATTTTATTCAAAAGATATTTCTACATCTTCACAAACTGAGATTGAGAAACTGATCCCGATTCATCATCAACACTTAAAATGTACGTTCCGTTAGTTAATGACTCAATATTTATTGAATGATTAGAAGAGTTTATCGATCCCGCCAACACAGTTCTTCCTGTTAAGTCTACTATGCGATATGAAGAATTAAGTAGAACTGAACTAATTGTTAATTCAGAAGATGCAGGGTTTGGAAATATTGCAACGCTAACTGAGCTCAACTCACTAACTGAATCAAACTCTTCAATAGTTACACAGTAGTCTTCTGTTTCACCAAAGTCAAAATCTTCACAGGGATCCTGAATATTCTGTACATCTCCACTCCATATAAGTGATACTCTCATTCTAGTAAGACCAAGTGGGGCATCTGCAGGAACAGTAAAGCTTGAAGTTAAAGTGGTTTGTGTTCCAGGATCATTTGCAAGAAGTTCTGCGGTAGTGAAATTTCCGTCTTGGTTGTAATCTATCCACACTGCTACACTCTCGTTGAAGGTGTCGTCTTCGTACTCAAACTCTACTGAAAGCTCATAAATTGAACTTCTATTGATTACGATTCCACTTTCAAGGTTTTCTAAATATCCTTGGTCGTTTCCTGAAGTAAATTCATAAGTGCCTACTTGTACCAGTGAGATCCATTCATCTGCTGTATTCGCTATTTCTGGGTAACAATAGGATATATCAGAACAGGCTCCACATCCAGTAGTAGTAAAGTAAATTATGTTGTTTTCTGGTGATGTTCCACCTGAACAAACTGAGTATACGCTTATGTCATAATCAGTACACGGCTCCAATTCAATCAGGTCATATGATGTGCCTGTTACATTTTCGATAGTAGTGGCTAAACCACCCAGTTGGCTGTACACAATATTAAATCCTTCTGCAGCTAAAACTGAAGGCCATGTTAACGTTGCTCCAGTTTCACTGGTAACCTCTAAAGACAGACTTTCAAGAGGAGGAGACACACAGCATCCATCGGTAGTGATAAGAGTGGAAGATGTCCATTCGGTACTAATATCCTCAGGACAAAAAGTCTTTAATTGATACTCATATTCAGAACACCATTCTAGTTCTCCTAGATCATAATATCCATCAGAAAGATCTAAGACTTCAGTCCAATTAAGGTCAGAAGTCAATTTATATCTAAATCCATAAGAGTTTTCTTCACTTGCAGAAGACCATTCTACGGCAAAAGAGACATTATCAAGCGTGATTTGTGTAGAGCTGAAAGGCGCAAAACACACACCACTTTCACAAGTTTCTAATAAAAGGTTAAGACTGTTAAAGGAGTTTATTCTTCCGCCAGTTACGCATTCAGTTGTTAAATTATCTATTGGATCTACACCATCGAAAAGGGCTTGCCTAATAAGATCCGCTCCAGCCTGTGGATTAGAATGAACGATTTCTATAAGACTTGGACAAGGAGCAGAATATAATAAGGCTATTACGCCTGCCGTAAGTGGACTGGCAAAAGAAGTTCCTGAAGTAGAGCCATATCCATTGTTTCCTGAAGTAGTCCAGACGTCTTCACCTGGAGCACCCAAGTCAATAGTAGTTTGACCATAACCAGAGAAAGTTCTTTCATCAGAATTATTAGTGGCAGTGACGCTGATCATATAATCAGAAGCGCATGCTGTTGGCAAATCTCCTACCTGATCTACATCCACATTATTATTGGCTGTGGCTCCACAATTTAGAATTCCAGCTTCTCCTAAAGTTTGGTAAAGGCCGCACCAGATAGGAGAGTCTTCAGGATTTCCTCCGTCTATTCCCCATGATGCATTCGTAGCTACTACGAAAGCTCCTTGAGCGCCACCAGTTTCCTCATATAAATTTCTCATGTCTAAAGGATAACCGTATGCTTCCACCAATGTAGCTTCATCGAAAATGTTTTCTCCAGCTACTGACATAATTTTTACAATCCAATTAGCACCAACAACACCTAAATCATTATCACCTTTAGCACCTATCATACCCATCACTTGTGTTCCGTGTCCTCCTTGGAAAACATCTTCATCATCTTCTGATGCTACATTCCAGCCATTCACATCATCGATATAACCGTTCCCGTCATCATCTATTCCATTGTCAGCTATTTCTTGAGTATTACTCCATGCATTGTCTTGTAAATCTACATGTTCGGCATTTCCTCCTTCAATAACACAAACTACTATTTCATCCCCAGCCGCAGTTAGTCCGCCTGTAGTAATATCCCAAGCTAGTTCAGAGTCAATGTTTTGATGATGCCATTGATTTCCGTATTCTGGGTCTAAAGGAGTGGTTTCTCTTAGTTGGACTTTATGATTTAATTGTGCATTTAAGACTCCAGAAAGTTGGTAAAACCTATTCACTAAATCTTCTTCTGAAATCACATCTAAGTGAGAAACTAAATAGATATTTAAGTTTTCATTTAAAGTTCTTTTCAAACGTATTTGTGGAGCATTGTCAAAAGAAACGTTTGCTCTTTTCAAGATATCATCAATACTAACTTGATCAGCAGTTTGAATTAAGACTTGATTTGAAACAATTTCCTGTGCATTTGAGAATACAAATGAGAAGGCCAATATAGCCAAGAGTAAAACTTTTTTCATGTGATTTCGGATTCCTTGTAGGTTTGTTACAAATCTAAAGCAGTTATCCCTAGCTTCGAAATTTCACTTCTAACATTCCTATTCAGAATAGTATTCCCTTTTTACTCTTTGTGATATCGCGGATAGGATTTCATAAGGGATGGTTTCCATAATGTTGGCCATTTGTTTAACATCCTCTGGAGAGTTGAATATCAGTACTTCTTGACCCGTTTCAGCGGTGCAATCAGTAATATCTAAGAAAGCCATGTCCATACAGATATTCCCAATAATAGGGGCTGATTGGTTTCCAATCCTGACATGATATTTACCGTTCCCTAGAGTTCTAAAAAGGCCGTCTGCATACCCAATCGGAATTACAGCTATGCGTGAGTCCCTGGTTAGAATAGTCTTTCTGCTGTAACCAATGGAATCACCGGCCAATATTTTTCTGGTTCGAATAATTGTTGTTTTCAGTTTACCAGCAAGTTGAATTTTCTTTTGAACTTCAGCACTAGAGCTTATACCATATAGCCCGATACCAAGGCGTACCATGTCTAAATGTGCTTCAGGAAATCTATTTATTCCTGAAGTATTACATATGTGTTTAATGAAGTCATACCCTATTTTATCTCGGATGAGGCCTGCTAAATCAATGAATTCAGTTATTTGATCTCGAGTAAATTGATCATGAGTTGGATCATCACTAGCCGCCAAGTGAGAAAACACGGATACTACCTTAAACGTGTTATCAGAGGTGAGCATATTTATAAACTCATCAAGTTCGTGGCTTTCTAATCCTAACCGGTGCATTCCGGTATCTAATTTTACATGAATAGGATACTCAGTGATACAGTTTTCCTTCAATACTTTTTTGAGTGAAATCAACAATGCAGTTGAATATATTTCTGGCTCTAAGTTATAACGGAGCATAGAATCGAAAGAGGAAGGCTCAGGATTGAGTACTACTATAGGAAGCTGAACACCTTTTTCTCGAAGTGCTATTCCCTCATCCGAATAAGCCACGCCTAAATAATTTACGCCAAGATTTTCTAAATGAGATGCTACTTCATAGGCTCCACTTCCATAACTAAAAGCCTTTACCATGGCCATTACTTTGGTTTCTTTAGAAATGAACGTTTTATAAAAATTCAGGTTTTCTGTAAAAGCATTCAATCGAACCTCTAAAACGGTTTGATGATCCTTCAGTTGTAACCTATGGGCTAATTTTTCTAGTCGAAATTTCCGAGCACCTTTAATGATAACCACTTCATCTTTAAAGAAAGTACTTATATCTTCGTCCATAAACTCAGACAAAGAGCTGAATACTTCAGTGTTTGGGTGAATAAGAGCAGCATTAGAAGGACTCATGCCTATAGTGATTACTCTGTCTATTTTTTTCTTAACAGCCAAGTTTTTCACCTTCTTATAGAGTGAAGGAGTGGCCTCTTCAAAATCAGAAATCACCAGTGTGTTTTGGCGATTCTGACTATATTTTTGAGCCAAATCAATGGCGTTTTCTAACGCCAATAAATCCGAAGTATAAGCGTCATTAATTATGGTGCAATTGTTAATGCCGTTTACCACTTGGAGTCTCATTTCTAAGGGTTCAAGCGATTTAAGTTCACGCTTGATCCTTTCTGGAGATATTTCTAATTTTAAAGCTGTAGCTACTACATGACTTGCGTTTTCAATAGAGGCATTATCTGTAAATGGGATTTCAAAAGAGCTTTTTTGATTGTTGAAAGCTACCTCTAGAGTTGTTTTTTTTCCTTTTGTTGTGGGTTTTATCAAAACATCGACACCTCCAGATTTCCCCCATTTAAAGAGTTTAATATTCAATGTTTCTAATTCGCTTACCAGGATGCGATTGTCATTATTTACGACTACCCAATCGCAATTTTTAAATAGGCTGGCTTTTTCTCTAATGAGTTCAGCATTGTTTGTAAAGTTGGACAAGTGGGCAGTTCCTATAGTTGTAAAAACACCAAATGAAGGCTCAACAATATCTCTCAGCTTTTTCATTTCACCCTTGACTGAAATTCCAGCTTCAATAATGCCTAAATCATTTTCATTAGAAAGAGTCCAAATAGACAAAGGAACTCCAATTTGACTATTAAAACTCCTTGGGCTCACACCTACATTGAGCGAGCTGCTGAGGACTTTCTTTAGCCATTCTTTAACGATGGTTTTACCATTACTTCCTGTAATAGCTAAAACAGGATAATCCAAGCTTTTTCTATGTTCTTTAGCTAGTAATTGCAACGCAGCCAAGCTGTTGTCTACTGTGACAAACGAAGCTTCAAGTGAAGAACTAAACCCTTTTTCCACCACAAAAGCTCTAACCCCTTTGTCAAACGCTTGATTGATAAATTGATGCCCGTCATTTCTGGTTGTTTTAAGAGCAAAGAAAATTGACTTAAATGGAGTAATTAATTTTCTAGAATCGAATGAAATTTCTGAAATTTGAAGGTCACTTTTACCCTTTGTTTTTCCATGAATAAGCTCAGAAATTTCTGCTAAGCTATACGT
>CAJXOV010000009.1 GCA_913057815.1 uncultured Flavobacteriales bacterium | reverse complement strand
AGGTGTATATAAAAAAACGTAACTGTACAACGCCAAAACACCCAACACTCCACACAATGGATTTAAAAGGAACCAGAGAATAGAGACTCCTAGAATTGACACCAATGCGCTCCATACGATAGCAGCCTCAGTGCTCAAACTACCTGTAGGAAGTGGCCTATTCATAGTTCTTTTCATTAGGGCATCTTGGTTACGCTCCCAAACCTGATTAAAACCATTCGACCCTCCTGTTAAAAGCGCTCCTCCAAATACAACCGCCACTATTTCCAATACTAGCGGAGAAGACGTTCCCATGAAATAGCCCAATACTGCAGAAAGAACTACTAAAGCTGACAATTTTAGCTTCATAAGCTCCGCTAGATCCATAATCTTTACGGACCTAAATAAGTTAATATGATATGAAATTGCTTCTGCCAACTTTTGGATTTACACGTGCAAAAATACAGTAATTATAAGGATGATTGCACCTGTTTTTATCAAAAATCATTTGACATATATGGCCTGATTTCACTAGAGTTTCTTGTATTGATTTTGAAAGGTCTAGAACTAATTCCAATTGAAAAGCTGTGCTCATCCTGAAGGCCAAACTCATTCTTTACGTGCCGCCAAGAATAATTTCCGAAAAAGTACATCTTCATTTTAGAAGATATCAACCTAGAAGCAGTCAATTGTGTGATATACGAATGATGTGTATTCCCCTGACCTATGCGATTTCCGAATGTATTATAAGGACTTCTATATGACCTAAAAATATCTCCTCCATAATTATTTCCATCCTTATCTCTTCCGTATAATGCCCAGTTAAACCTTCCTGTAAATACCCAATTTTTTTTCTGAAACTGAGCTCCTGAAGTCCACTCATAAAAGTTAGTCCCTAACGGGTGAGCTAAGGATTGATTTCTATGCCCGTAGTTCTGCAGCACACTCCCATGGGTATAGGTAAATGGTCTAGCACTATTAAACTCTGAATAGGCCCATAACCCAGGAATCACATTGGCCATTTGGAATCCGATTTGCACACCCACCTTGTTAGCCCACCATCCAGCCCCGTCTTTTACTTGTGACAGTAAAAACTCATCTAAGAATAACTGACCGTACCACATGAATGTTTTATCCATTCTCAATTTCGCAGCTACACCCAACAACACATTGTCAGCTGATCCTTGACCAAATTCTACAGGACGGTAAAAAATAATAGGATTCAAATAATTTAATTCAAAATCTCTGGTAGATAAGGTATCCGAAGACTGCCAAACAACAGATTCAAAAACAGTGAAAGAAAAATTCTCACTAACTTTAAAATCTATGGCATGAAGAGCAACATATTTTCTCCTAGCATCCCTCCAAGAAATTCCGTTTTCAAGATTCCTCAACTGCATAAAGAGATTAGTATACTTTATTTTCCAAACTTTGGTAGTTAGTTTTAGATATGGATATGGAGACATCTCATCCCCCAGAACCATCGATCGATACCCATTCCCAAAAAAGTTAGTATGATTTCCTATTTCAGCATTAAAATGCTTGGAAAATTGCCAATTCAATCTACCTCTTATCCTTTGAGCAAAATAACCAAACCCTTCTTTAGAGACCGCACCTACACCTGACAGGACACCTGTACTATCAGAAAAATTTGACATATTTCTATTTAAACCGAACAAACCAGCAAAATAGTCGACATCTACTTTTTTATTATTCGTACTCAGCTCGAAACCAAGGCTTACTCCACCTTCATAAACATGACTTACCCCATTTGAAATGGCCGTTCCTGAATTTAAGCTGTAGTCAAATTTTGGCTTAATTATTAAAATAGGTTTTTCAGTTTTCTCCTCAAAATCATAAAACGAAGAAGGGGAATAAAACGATGTATTCAATCGTACTACAGCATCTGCTGCAGTTAAAGAATCGGTATTTTGAGCTTCAGAGGAAATTGTAACGCATAAAAGAAAAAGAAGAATCCTCCACCTCATGATTGTCTTGCCCTTCTAAGAGTTCTTTTATATATAAAAATACTTTGAGTAAGAATAAAAGCGGTGATTCCTACAATGAGAAAGCTCAAGTTGGGAGAGTTTTTAGGTGTTACAAAAACCATTAATATGATTAGAATGCTAAAGGAATAAACTACAAAAACTGTCTTTCTATGCCCAAGACCCAAATCTAAGAGGTGGTGATGTAAATGATTTCTATCCGCACTAAAAGGAGATGTCCCTTTGATAGCTCTTAGTGTAAAAACCCTGATCGTATCTAGTAAAGGGTAAGCCAATATAGCCATAGCCAGTACTGGTCGACTAATCGAAGTCAGAGCAACTTCAGAATTCAACCCTTTTTGTTCGATCATCCCTATGGCCAACACATACATAATCAACCCTATGGTCAAAGAACCTGAATCACCCATAAAGATTTTAGCAGGATTAAAATTAAACACTAAAAAAGCTAAGAGCGCTCCGGCTAATGATGTCGACAAAACCGCCAACGGAAAATGACCAATATAAAAAAACCAAGAAGCAAATGCCATACTAGCAATAAAGCCAACTCCTGCTGCTAACCCATCTACGCCATCTATTAGATTGACCGCATTTACAACTACGATGTAAACGAAGATGGAAAAGAAAGCGCTCATCCAATAGGGTAAAACCGCTTCAACTCCGAATAAGGAATGAAGACTGGTAATCCTAAAGTCAGCCATAAACACCAAGATACTTCCCACTAATAAGTGAGCTATGAGCTTCTTAGTAGGGCTGAATCCGATAATATCATCTTTAGTTCCTACAAAAAATAGGATGAACAAGCACGCGATAATGTACTGAAAATCACCGACAGCCTCCTTCACATCAAAAGCAAAACCAATATCGTCAGTAGGGAAAAAGAGACAGAAAGCCAGAATCGTTCCTGCAAAAATCATTATCCCTCCTATGGTAGGGATACTCTTTCTATGTACTTTTCTATCTTCACTTGGCTCATCAACTAGATGTTTGATCTTAGCCACCTTAATTAAAGAAGGCGTAGCTATCAAGACAACAGCGAAGGAAGTAAGAAATGCTAAAATAAGTTCGGTCAAGGTGTGGTTTAATTTTGCCTAAGTTATTAAAAATTGTAGAACGAATCAAATACTGACGTGCTTAATCCTAAATAGACAACACCAGATTTTTGATTGATCAATTCATTATTTTCTCTATGTAGATAACCTGTGGAAATATTAAAATTAGATCGAGGGTTTACTAAATAAGATAATCTAAGGTCTAATGTCAATCTTTTGGATATTGTTGAAACTTGAGCATAGGTACATGAACCTGACCATCTGTTCTTCCTATAATTTAAAACCCCAATCCACTCCTCAAATGACGACAAGAGAGGATGTCCGATGCCTTCATTAAAATGAGTAAACCCTACTAACGGATCTACAACATCATCTTTTTCAGACCTATTATACTCAGCCAGAATTCTAAGACCTTTTAAAGCAACATCATTTATACGAGCTCCAATCTGGACTCCTTTTCGTTCCACTTGATATTGACCGTAAACCTGAATCTTATTGTTCATCTTGATCAATAAATTAAAACCCAGTCGAGATGACTGGATAGAGTCTATTCTTTGAGTCAAATAACCCAACATCGGAACTGGCACATATGCCTTCGGATCAAGAGGTTCAGTTCCATTAAATTCACTATAACGCTTCCACATATTGGATTCAAAAACTGAAATTTCCACCCTTTTCCCTAACAGGTAACTCAATGAAGAAAATGTAGCTGCTTTTCGTTTAAACAGAGACTCAGGTACTTCACCTAAAGGAAGTCTAGTCAAGTTTTGCAACGCAGCCATGCTCCACATGGCTTTTACTTTCCCCTTAAACAATGTGCTAGAAATTTTAAAATGAGGGTAGTTAAAACTTTGATGACTTAAGTTATGAGACCTATAACCATGACCAGAGAACATTTTTCCATGACCAAAGAATAGATTCAAATTATCAATAGGATAATAATTAATCCATCCGTAGGATTGAGCATAATCAAACCCGTCTTCCTTATAAGCTTTATGCCTACCCATCCCAGGAATTATAAGATTGGAATCGGCATAAGCTTTTTGCCACCTTGGTAAGAATGATTGATTCTCTAGAAACCCAGTTTGAAAATAAAGTCTTTTACCGATTCTACCGTCTATACTGAAGCCCCTTGAATTTTGTATGAATAGCGTAGTATCTGCATAGACTGAGGTATCCATTAAATCTTTTCCTCCTTTAAAATTGAAAAGCGGATTAACTCTCAGAGAAAAATCATTTTCATTCACCGAAAAGAGATCTTCTTTTAAAAGTTTAGCTTTAAAAACACTGTAATACTTGAGTGTGTCCTTAAAAAAATAAGAATCTTCTAAAGCTGAATTTCTTACACTAAATGGTAGAGTAGATGTATGTAAAATAGAATCTAACGAGCTATAAACAGCCCTAGTTTCTTCAATATAATCCTGTTGAATCGGAAATAAATCTAACTGTGCATGAACAGCAGAGCTAGACAATAGAACGACCCCAAGTATTATATAATTATAAAGCCAGTTCACTTTCTTTGAACTCTTTATAAACCTGGTTTATCCCTTCCTTTAACTCAATTTTATATTTCCAACCAGAAGCTTCTATCCTACTGACATTCATTAGTTTTCTGGGAGTTCCATCAGGTTTTGACACATCCCAGACTAATTCTCCTTGAAATCCAACTGTTGAAGCTATGGTTTCAGCAAGCTCCTTTATGGTTACATCTGTGCCTGTTCCTACATTTACAAATTCCTTTTCATTGTATGTCTTCATTAAATGCATACAGGCGGAAGCCAAGTCATTTACATGAAGAAATTCCCTCATCGGTGAACCCGACCCCCAGCAGTTGACCTCAGAATCTCCGTTTACTTTAGCTTCATGAAATTTGCGTAGCAATGCAGGAAGAACATGACTTGTTTTTAGATCGTAATTATCATTAGGTCCGTAAAGATTAGTAGGCATTGCCGAAATGAAATTATCTCCATACTGATCTCTATAAGCCTCACACATTTTTATTCCTGAGATTTTAGCTATGGCATATGGCTCATTAGTTGGCTCTAATTCTCCAGTTAGAAGAGCTTCTTCTGTTAATGGCTGTTCTGCTAGTTTTGGATAAATGCATGAGGAACCTAAGAATAATAGTTTAGAGACTTTATTTACATGACTAGCATGAATAATGTTAGTTTGGATCATAAGATTATCATACAGAAACTCTGCTCGATAAATATTATTAGCCAATATTCCTCCAACTTTAGCGGCTGCTAAAAAGACAAAGTCAGGCTTTTCAGTTTTAAAAAACTGATCTACTTGATTTTGATTTCTTAAATCTAGTTCTTTTGAACTGCGAGTGATAATGTTCGAATAACCATCACTTTTTAGTGCTCTTACTATAGCCGAGCCAACCATTCCATTGTGGCCAGCTACATATATACGTCCAGTTTTCTCAGAAAATTCCATTTACCTTTAAATAGGCAAACTTAACGAATAACTACTTTTTGAGCATAAGAATAACTTCCATCCTGCACAATAAGAGTGTAAACCCCTGTACTAAAAGGAGTAACGTCTAATAAATGTTTTTTACCTGTTAATTGATTGTTGTACACTTCTTTCCCAGAGATATCAATCAAAAGCACATTTAAACGCTGATTTTCTTTATTATCAATATAAAGATTAAGAACATCAGATACCGGATTAGGGAAAAATCTAACCTCCCACTTATTATCAAGCTCTTCCACTCCAACAGTTAACTCAGACCATCTTTTATACCACTCCTGATAAAACTGATTAGCTATGCTAGCATCATGAATTATGACTGTGTTTTCATCATTTACTGTTTCAGCAGATGAACTCCAGTTATGAGATCCAGTAATCACTAAAGGATCTGAATCAGGACTGCTATGATCGATAATACAATACTTATGATGAAGCTGAGGGAAAATACCCTCATGGCTTTCTGCATCTACTCCGCCATCTAATAACGTTTGAAAATCTGACCCTGTCCCACTTACTTGCTCAATCATTCCTCTAGCTACTACTAAAAAGAGGTTATCTTCCTCTATGATAGCCTCGGTTAAATCATCTCTAGTCAGCACTAGAAGTGCAAAATCCAAATCAGAATCAGTGGTATGTATAGCTGCCTTAATAGCATCAGTCACACCATCCGTGGGAGAAAAATATGCTTCTACAGGAACACCACCAACAGTATACTGTTTAGGAGTATTATTTAACTTAAGTGAGCTGAACTTACTGTTCCCTATCACAGGCTGAGGTCCATTACCTCCCCACATTTCTTCGAATTCTACTCTAAATCCTCTACAAACTGATTGATCTTGAAATATTACAACGTTGTTATAATCTTCAACTAAACCATTCGTAGTAAAATTTGTAGAACCTGTTATTAGCGCACAGTTATCTGCATCATCAGCATCAATGATTACAAATTTATTATGCATCCCAGAACCATTGTCATCTTGTCTTTCTAGAACTGGAATGGCAGAATTTATTTGACCTAAGCCAATATTTGCATTAGAACCTTGAGTTACATATCTAATTTGAACTCCTCTGTCATACGCATCATCTACAGCATTCATAATCGTTTGATCATTATTATTATAAACTGCCAAGTCAATAGTAGATACAGCTCTGTCAATGTAGGCTGCTATGGTATCGTTAGTAGCTGCTCCTAAAGAAATAGCTTCTTCTAAAGTAGAAACACTGGTATCAACAGATCCTGTGAAATATACATGGATATCTCCACTAGACTCACTTACTGTTACGAATGATGATACACTTGACTGAACGGCAGAATCATCATTAGCTGACTCTGAGTAAACAAAATAAACAGTCCCTGGTTCTAATCCAGAAATAGTAACTTCATGTTCTGTTACTCCTTCCATTCCCGTGACAGTCTCTGTAAGATTATCTGCATCGGCTCCATAATACAAAACACTTGTTCCTGGAGTATCTGTCAACCAATTAAGTGTTATTGAATTCTCATCATGAGATGATTGAGTTAATTGAGAGACCAGATTGATACTTGAATCAGATATCAAATCATCCATATCTCTTGGAAGCAATTGGTAGCCTCCAAATCCATCAAACGTGAATTGAGAAACTATTCCTCTTAAAGTAATCTGACCAGCAGGAATAATCTGTCCTTCCAGTGCACTTCCAGTTCTTAAGTAAATGATACCCTGTTCACCTTCATGTAGAAAAGTGTACGTATTGTTTCCTGCGAAGGTACTTCCTCCATCCTGGAACTGAGCTCCATCAAAATTTACTAGCTCACCTTCCACGTCTTCACCAAAATCAGATAAGTCTATGTATTCATAATCGGGAAGATCATTTCCTGAACTATTAATAGTTACACCTGTGATATTAGGCCCAACTTCTAACAACCCATTGTATTCAGTGATTTCACCAGTAACAGTGATTTCATCTCCTCTAGATGGTGTGGTAAACCCTTCCCAAGCAGGAGAATACAAAGCTATTCCAGCGGATTCATCCTGAATATATCTCACTGAAGAACCTAACTCTTCTCCATTTGTAACTATACCCGTAATAGTGACTACTTGACCTACAGCGTAATTATCCCTTAGGTCCTGAATGTCAGTTTGAGCTGATAAAAACAGAGCGTTGCAAAGCGCCAATATTGCTAATAAATATGATTTCATAAAGTTTGTTTTCTAAAAATTAAGTGTGGCAGAGACATTAAATCTAGTTCCTTGACCAAAGAACACACCTGCCGAACCTGCGTCAAATCCTTGAGCAGAATCATTGGAATAATTGTTATATCTAGCTAAGGTGAAACTATCATCTGCATCTGATATATATACCGTATTTAAAATATTAAGAACTGATGCTCTAATATTCAAGCTCATTTTGTTTTCAAATTTGATTCGCTGACCCATATGAAAGTCAACTAATCCATAACCAGGAACCCTCCAAGACTCTCTTCCTGCATCATCTCCATTCAATACTGTTGGATTAAAATCAGCAAAGTATCTGTCAAAGAATGTATATCTTAATTTCGCATAAATACCTCGGTCAATTTCATACCTAATCAATCCACCAAGTTGAGTTTGAGCAGCGTTTCCTACATGCACTCCTTTAGCATCGAAAGAAACTGAATATTGCTCGTTAGGGTTATCAGGAGAAGGCACTGGAGCATTATTTCTATCAAACACAAGCACTGTGTCTGCAGAGTTCCAAATCCAATCTCCAACTGAAACTACTCCTTCAAGAGTTAACTTCCTATTTACGGCCCATGCCATTTCAACTTCTCCACCCAAATGGCGTGCATTCATCCCATTAATATTTACTCTAAATACATTAAAAGGATCCTGAGGATCTTCAATAAGAACTCCTCCGTTAAAAGGCCTGTTTTTCCATACTGTTAGATAAGAATTAAAATTCACACTTACCGCTTGTTTCTTATAGCCATATCCTAGCTCGATTGATTGAACTTTTTCGTTTTCTATGTTAGTCAGTAAATCATTACTTCTGTAGTATATATTATTAAACTTGGGTGCTAAATCCAAATAACCCACATTCATAAAAACATTTTGAAATTCATTTAATTTACGATTGACTCCTGTCTTAAAGGTGAATCCACCTTTATTAAACCAGTCAGTTTCCTGATATTCTAGTCCTTCAGACTCTGGTGTGTAAACCACACCGTTAGGAGCGGTAATCGAACCTAGCTCTGGAATCACAGCATTATCAGGCCACTCATAACTTGGAGCAATAACCACTCCATCTATAGTAATAGACTTTGCCATCATCTTATCCACTCTTTTATATCTAGTCATGGCATAAGAGGCGCTAAAAAAGGCTGACCATAGTGTCGTTTTATATTCAACTTGACCAAACAATCCTCCCCACTCTACATAATTGTCATTATGAAAATCAATAATGTCTCCAACCCTTCTCACACCTGACGCTTGATTTGGACTTGACTTATCCAAATAATAATCTGCTCCCAGCAAATCATACACTTCTCTGTAATGCTCTCCTTTATAGTGTCGAGCATCCACACCACCTGAAAGATTGATTTTATCACTCAATTTATACCTAAAAGACGATAGAATACCATACCAAAAATGGTTGTTAACATTTGTGTTAAGTTGGTTATAATGAGCCTTTCTTTCGGTAGTTGAAATAGCCGGAATAATGATAGGATCCTCTACTCCAGGAATATCAGATTCAAAAGGTGTGAAACCCGATTGAAGATCATAGGTAGTCTGAAAGTCTGGAGAACCATCAACATTTAAATCTGATCCATTAGCTAACCCAGTACCTCCTCCATTTCCTAAAGAAAGGTACGCCACAGTACTTATGGATAATTTCTTTTGGTTGGACCAAGAATGTTTAAACGAAAACTGAGGCTTATGATAATAGTTTTTCCTTTCGTTTAAATTTTCTTTTTCTTCATTTATTCTTTGATTGTTCCCATCCAAATCATAACGCACCAATGTCCCATTATGAATATTATAGTTAAGACCAAAATCTGGAAACCCATCTGTATTTACACCTAAATCATTTGCATAATCTTGATCATAAATATGAATTCCCTCTTTGTAAGATCTTTGACCATGACTTTGAGGAGCACCAAATCCGGTAAGGGTTAATATGTGATTTCCAATAGATTTTTGAACTTTTCCATAATAAAAGTATCCATTCGTCCAGTTTCCATCTACCCAGCCGTTCCCTTGTTTATAAGATCCTGCTAAAGTGACTCCCCATCCTCCTTTTAATCTTCCAGAAGTATGACCAATTGTAGTTCTAAAAAAACCATTATTGGCTACCTCTTGCTTGATTCTAGTGGCTTTTTTCTGCTCAATTCCTTTGGTAATAATATTAATGGTTCCACCTACAGAGGGTACAGCTATTCTACTTACTCCTAATCCCCTTTGAACTTGAGTAGTTTGCATAATGGCATCTAATCCGAACCAATTAGACCAATACACCCAACCATTCTCCATATCATTAACCGGAACACCGTCTAACATTACCGCAACATTCCTTTGACTAAAACCTCTTATGGTAATTCGAGCATCGCCATCTCCACCTCCAGATTGAGTCGCATAAACTCCTGGAGTGGAATTTAGAATCATAGGAATATCTTGAGATGCCAGCTCTTCATTAATGGTTCTGATATCAATATTCGAAAAAGCTACAGGGGTTTCCCTTTCTATAGCCATATCGGCCTCAATTAATGCTTCTTGTAATTCTTTAGTAACTAAAGCTACATTCAAATTCTTTGTAGATTTATTTAAATCTACAGTCACAATTTTACTCACATAACCTACAAAGCTAAATTCTATAGAATATTTACCATAAGGAAGAGAAAGATCAAACTTTCCGTTAATATCCGCAGTAGTCTCTCCACCTGATTTATAAATGATGTTTGAGAGGGGTAATGCTTCATCAGTAGAACTATCAATTACTTGCCCCGTAAGTTGGCAATTCTGAGCGTTGCAATCTGATACGTACGACCAAATTGCAACGCAGAATAATATTCTGTAAATAAGTTTCATAAATCTATGAGCTTAGAATTTATTTTTTAATCAAAATCTCATTCACATCTAAACCAGAAACCATTCTAGCTTTAATGAAATAAGTACCAGAAGGAACATTAGAAAGATCTAAATATGCAGAATAAACACTGTTTAAATCCATACTCTCGATTAGTTTTCCCGTTAATCCAACAATTTGAATTGACGAAATTAACTCAGAAGAAGCTAGAGTAACAAAGTTTGACTCTACAGGATTAGGGAAAAGTTTAAGTTCACTTTTTGATTCTACTTCATTCACACTAATAGGCGCACAAGCGCACATGTGAAATCCTAATTCAGTAAAAGTATTTGCAGGTAATGAGTCATACTCATTCAGGATATCGAATGTTGCAGGATTGGATGCATATCCTAAAGTGATATCAAACTTTCTAATTAAGGTGTGATCAGCAGAAACAAATGCCTGTTCACCAGCACCGTCAATATAAGAACCCCATCCTTCAGTATTTATTGAATCACCAATCTTTCCGAACACATCAACTAAAACACTACCATCGTCTTTCATAAGAGCAACTGCATCGTTTCCGTTAAAATACATTACTTCCTGACCATCATTGTATAAAGGATTTACAAAAATATCAGCTTGTAGCTGAAGTTCATCCCATACAGGAGCTTCGAAGCTTACCCCATCAGGATCTCTTTTATCCAGAACTACTACATAAACGTCATAAGGTTCGATTGTAACACCTTCCAAATAAGTGATATTTCCTGGTGCAGTATCGCCATTTTGAAATCTTACTAATCCGTATTCTGAGGCATCAATAGCAGCCGCTGTTGGATTGTAAATTTCAATGGCTTTGTTATTAGACCAGCCTTCTAGCACTTCTGAAATGATTAAATCAGAGCAGCCTTGACCGAAAGAATTTAATGAGACTATTGAGCATAATGCCACTAAACTAAAAGAAGTAAAAATTGATTTCATATTGAATAAGTTTATTTAGATAATTTACGGCAAAATTAATAATTCTTTCATGCTCCCAACGTGATAATCATGGCTTATCTTTTTATTAACATTCCATTCTAAATATTTTTAATAATGTGCTTTTCACACTTTGTACTAAAAGTCATCGATTCATTGGGAATGATTTATTATCTTGTACCTCCAAACCTAACCGTAAAACTCTGTGTTTAGCTTATGCAACCATTGGCTACCTCAAAAGCGTTACGACTTATAGAACCTTAAGAACCTAATTAGCCTATGAAGTGGTATAATTTAGTCATTGTATTGATTTTATTGACATTCGCCAATGAAATGAAATCCAACCACATACTTGGTGGTCATATTTCTTACGAATGTCTCGGAGGCAATGACTACCAATTTACTTTGAGTGTTTACTCGGATTGTTTTGGCCAACAGCCAAACCCATCACCAGATAATTTGATTTTCTTTACTCCAGACGGATCTTGTGCTGGCTTGAATATAATAGCAAATCTGGCTGTTCTTTCTACCACACAGGAAATTTCTGAATTATGTGATGAAGAGCTACTGGATAGTTCATGTATTCCCGGAGGGTTCTCACCTGGTACAATCCTAACCACTTACACAGTTACTCAGACATTGGATCCTTCTTGTATCTGGACTGCCAGTTGGGCTGCGGATGATTATAACTTTTTTATCAATACGGATTTTCCAATTTTCGATGACGCCTACTTTTCCGCTACAGTTGACCCTACTTTAGGATGCAACAGCACTTTAGATATTGACGGCACTCAACAAATTCCATATGGTTTAGTGGGAGAACTTTTTTCTCATCAAATAGAATATACCAGCACCCCTGGTAACACAGTTACCTTTTCAATAAGCACCCCTCAAGTAGAAAACAACCAGTTGTCTTTTGACATACCCGGTTTTGACCCTTCAACAATTACTGTTTCTACCACAGGATTAGTCGAATTCACCCCACCTACAATAGGGAATTATGTTACTAACATTACCATTGAAGAGACAGACCCAATGGGGAATGTGGTCTACACCATGACTGAGACCATGGCTTTCATTAGCAGAATTAACATTCCAGGGGAACCTGAGTTTACTGATGGTGGTGGAATTTTAAATACTGGAGGAACGTCTATTACATCAACAGAATATGAGGTATGCGAGGGAGATAGCATATGTATTACTTTCGAAACTATACATCCTGATCCATTTTCAATCATGGAGATTACCTCAAATGTTACTACTCTTTTTCCTGGTGCTACATTAGACTCTATAGCTTGTCCATTGATAGTGCCTGGGCAAAATGCTATTTGTTCGGAAGTTTGCTGGTTAGGCCAACCGACAATGAACACATCATTTTCTATGTATGTGATAGATAATGACTGTGAACTTCCTACTGGTGATACTATAGATGTACAACTTACATTAACGACTGGCGCTACTTTAAGCGTGCTAAACACTGATTCCGTGATATGCGAAGGAACTACAGTTGATGTGGACTTAATTACTGGAGGAATTCCTGATTTTGTTCTCGATTATAGTACTGAGCTAATAGGCTCAGGGATAATAGACACTACTACAGTAGATCCTTTTGGCTTAGCTCCGATCTCACTCCTTCCTACCGATGATACTGAGTATTGTATTGTACGGCTAACAGATTCCGAGGGTTGTTCCGCACCTATTAATGCGTTGGATAGTTGTTTCATAATAACAGTAAACCCTGAACTGGCCACTACAGGACTTGGTAATGACACTACAATTTGTGTAGGCGAGTCAGTAGATTTAGATTTAGGATTAACGGGTACTGCACCATTTACGGTGGACTACACTGTAACAAATCAAGTATCTGGTTTAACAGGGGACGAACAGACTGTAGTTCTGGCTTTAGGAGAAGCTTGGACAATTACACCAGATTCATCTAGTGTCTTTAGTATTACATCGATTACCGGAGGTTCTCCTGTTAACCCTTGTGTGCTAGTTAGTCCTGACGCTATAACAGTAGATGTAAACGAATTCACAACGGTATCAATTTCAACTGACTCTATAGCCTGTGCTGGTGATTTAGTTTCACTAAATTTTGAATTTGAAAATTTCATTGGACCAGAATTTGAAATTACCTACACAAGCCAAATTGGTGCTGGCCCTCCAGTTTCTTCTACAATTTCTAATATTCCACTACTAGAATTAACTCCAGATCTGTCTCTTATACACATCTGACGCTGCC
>CAJXOV010000008.1 GCA_913057815.1 uncultured Flavobacteriales bacterium | reverse complement strand
GAAGGTGAGTGCCATCGCTGTGCTCACCTGAATTTCCAACTATTGCTACGCTTTCTCCAGGAATAATTTTATCTCCAGTATTTTTAAGAACAGCACTATTGTGTTTATAGATACTAACTAAATTATAGTTATGCTGGATATGAATTTCATTTCCCCCACTTGCTGTAAAACCAGAAAAAATCACTGTTCCGTTAAGAATTGATTTTACCCTTGACCCTTCAGCGGCAGAAACATCTATTCCATAGTGACCCTTTTTAAAATCTATACCATCACTAAGCACTCCTTCTACTGGCTTGTGTAATAAAACTTGTTCTAGGAAATTTTTAGGATCAGAAATATTAGAACCAGAAATATCTAAGTCATTTTCCTCTTCTACCTGGTTACGTGCTAGGGAATCTACTTCAGAAATGTTAAAAGTTAAATCTTCTTTGTTTGTTTGTAAGGAATCCGATTCGTCTGCAGGTTCTTCTATAATCTCTCCGTTTAAAACAGCCTTTAAGTTTTTAAAATATTGATTATTTACTCTAGTTAACTTATCTAGTGAATCAGCCTTTACTTTGTTTAGGATGTCGGCATTTACTATTTCCTCATGAGGATACCCAGGTATGCTATGTTTGATAGGTGTGTGTGCATATAAAAACCAAAAGAAAACCCCTAATAGAAATAAAGTAACCGTGCTAATAAATATGATTTTAATGGGAGTTAAATTCCCACTAAATTTTTCTTCAAAAGAATCCTCTTTTAAGACAGTAACTCTATAGTTATTAGATAGTTTTCTAATAAAGTCCTTTTTCTTTTTTTTCTTCGGAGTTAACATCGTGTAAAAATGCTAATTATTATTGAGTCTTGATAATTTTGGATGCTCAATTAATAGTAACCTAAAAATGAAATAAATTTGTGGGTTTTCTGTTTATCAGTTAACCAAGACAATATCCTTTCGATTTGAGTAAAAATGTATTCATAGTATTAAGACTAATTTTTGTTTCTCTATTCTTAGTTCTAATCCTTTCTCAATGTTCTACTACTAAAGATGGACTTACAAAGAGAGTTTTCCATAACACCACGGCTCGTTATAATGGCTTCTTTAATGCTAAAGAGGCTAAAAAGGAAGCGATCCTTACTTTAAAAGAAGGGCAGGAGGATGATTATGACAGTTTATTAACTGTATTCTTTTATCCTACTGAAGAAAGCGTTACTACGGTTCAGGAGAACATGGAACGTATAATCGAAAAAACAGAGTTAGTTATCGATAGACATGAAATGAAGGTTTCTAAAAGGGATAGACGCCCTATGAAAAAACCTGAAATGAATAAGTGGATTGATGACAATTGGCTACTTATGGGACAAGCTTATTTTTATGAAAGGAACTATTGGAAGGCAGAAGAAATATTTCTTTATGTAAAAAGAAAATATGACAACACGGACATGAAGGTTCGTTCGAATCTTTGGTTGGTGAGAACATATATGGCTAAAAATCAAAAATCAGAACTTACAGAGTGCTTAGAACAACTTAGTTCGATAAAGGACTTTCCAGAAGAATATAGAGCGGAGTATAACATGGTTTTAGCTGATTATGCAATTAGTGAAGGAAAGCTAAAAGATGCGGCATCTTACCTAGAAAACGGTATAATGTTTACTGAGAAGAAAAAAGATAAAGCTAGACCGACATTTATTTTAGCTCAGATTTATCAAAACTTAGGGAAGTCAAACGAAAGTATAGACTCTTATAAGGAAGTTTTAAAACTAAAACCTTCTTATGAAATGTCTTTTTACGCTCAAATAAATCAGGCTATTGCATTTAAAAGAAGAAACGGAGATAGCCAGGCTATTAAAGATAAGCTGTATAAAATGCTCAAAGACGAGAAAAACGTTGAGTATTTCGATCAAATTTATTTTGCCCTAGCGGAATTAGAAATAGAAGAAAGGCATTTAGAAGAAGGGATTACGCTTCTAGAAAAAAGTTTAGAGGTTAATGATGGGAATGACAAACAAAAAGCAAAGTCGTTTTTAAAATTAGCAGATTTAAACTTTGATGAACGGAACTATGAGAATGCTCAACAGTACTATGATAGTACTACTGCATTTATCCAAGAAACCCACCCAAGGTTTAAAGACATCACTAACAAGGCTGCCAGCTTAACTGAATTGGTGAACAACCTTAGAATAATAGAAAGAGAAGACAGCTTACTTCAGCTTTCTCAACTTTCTGAAGAAGACCTAACTAAAAGAATAGAGGGTATCATGGAAGATGATGCTAGAGCTAGAGAAGAAGAAAGACTTAGAATCTTAGAAGCATTAGAGAACGGAGACGAAATAGCCGCAGCGGGTGATTTTTGGCCATGGAATTCTGCATTAAAAGCATCAGGAAAAGATAATTTTTTAGACGTTTGGGGTGATAGAGTCTTAGAGGATGATTGGAGAAGAAAAAATAAACAAACATTCGTAACCGAAACGGAAGAGACAATTGAAGAAGAAGTAATAGAAGAAGTAAAGGAAGACGAAGGAAGACCGTTTGAAGAATACTTAGCTGATGTTCCTAAAACACCAACAGAAATCTCTTCGAGTGAAGAAAAGCGAGCTGAAGCTCGATATAACGCAGGACTGATCTACAAAGAAAAATTAGATGATTTTGAAAATGCTGTAGAATCTTTCGAGGTGTTGGTGACTGAAGTAGACGAAAGTGCTTTTCACCCTGTAACCCATTATCAGCTTTATAGAACCTATTTATCTAAAGAACAAGGCGGTTATTCAAATCCTTTTTGTGGTACATGTAACTCTGCTCACTGGGCGGCTCAAACAAAATTAAACTATCCAAACTCTGAATACACAGTTCTAATTGACAACCCTGAATACCAATCAATCAAAGAAATTAGAGAGGCTGAAGAAGTAGCTGCTTATGAATTGTTGTTTGATAAGTATAGAAAGGGAATGTTTAATGACGTTATTCAAGAGGCCACTTCTATCATTAGTTCAGAAGAGGAAAACCACCTTTTAGCCAAATATTATTTAATTAAGGCTATATCCATAGGTGAGATGGCTAGTCTGTTTGGAGGTGAGCCTAAACCTTATAAAGACGCATTGCTAGCTACAGTAGATTTGTTCAAAGACTCTGAAGAAGGAATTACAGCCCAAAGGTATCTCGATATTTTAAGCGGAAAAGTGACTAAAGAAGAGCCAAAAAGCCGACCAGACCTTTATGTGTTTAGAGGAGGGATGGGACATTATGTAATTTCTCTTATCCCATTAGAAGGTGGAGATGTGAATAGAGCTCAATCCGACATTGCTAATTTTAATGCTACATTTTTCAAATCTTCCGGATTAACAGTAAAAACCAGGGTTTTAGGAAAAGAATACCAAATGATTTATGTCAGAGATTTTGAAAACGAGGACTCGGCTATGAATTATTACAATGCCTTCAAGGTAAATCAGAATATATTGGGAGACCTGAATCAATTGAATTATCATACTTTTGCTATAAGTAAATCGAATTTTTCAGCTCTAACGAAAGATAGAGATCCTGAAAAGTATAACGAGTTTTTTCAAGAGGAGTATTTAAAATAGAAACCAAGATTATCATGGCTAGGAATAATCAAACTACTACAGAGGGAGTTTTAAACAGAATAGTAGAAGACTCTACAATCACAGGAGAGTTCAAGAGTACGAGTAACATTAGGATTGACGGAAATCTAAAAGGAAACTTAATTACTACCGGAAAATTAGTGTTAGGTGTTACCGGGAGAATAGAAGGAGATGTGACTTGTGAAAATGCTGAAATTGAAGGAAAAATATCTGGAAAAGTTAGTGTGAGACAATTATTAAGTTTAAAAGCATCTTCAAAAGTAGAAGGAGATATTTTTACCGATAAGATTTCTATTGAGCCAGGAGCAGTCTTCACGGGAACATGTAATATGGGAAAAATAAAAGACATGAACCAACCTATGATCAGTGAAAAAACCCTTCAAGAACAAGCGGTCTAACCGTTATCTAATTCTTTCGAGTGCAGGACTTCAAATGGGGGTGACTATTTACTTAGGAGCCTACTTGGGAAGATGGCTTGATGAGAAATATCCCTCCGATAAAAATTGGTACACCATCATTTGTACACTTTCAGCCGTGGTATTAGCACTATGGCAATTACTCAGACAAGTAAATAGATTAAATGACGAAGATTGAGCTAACCCGAATAATGAAATTCGCCATTTTGATGTTTGTATCATTGTTAATCACGTTTTATGTGCACACAGAGGTTTTAGCAAACTTCATTCATTCTGAATCACCAGGATTAACAAAAGCCTATGTTTTTAACGGGTTGTTCACGATAGCTGTTTTTGCCGGCCTGATTTATTTTAAAAAGAATCATAACAAAATTCTAGGTTTTTTATTTATTGGAGGCAGCTTCTTAAAATTCATAATATTTTTCGCCTCTTTTTATCCAGTTTACTCCGCTGATGGAGTTATAACTCGAGTAGAGTTTTCCGAATTTTTCATTCCATATTTAATCTCATTGTTTTTGGAGGTGTTTATTCTTATAAAAGTGCTCATGCTAGAAGAGTAATTAGCGTTGCAAATCAAAAGACCGTTCAAAAAACATTATTTGACCCCGGCACTCTTAAATTTCTCTTTTAGAATGTGGTTTAAACATAAAATTATGCGTACGTTTGCACCGATTTTTCAAAGACGTAAATCATTAGCTCGAAATGAGATTAAAAAACTTCGCGAAAGCACTGATTCTAACTATATTAACCTCACCAGTTTTTGCGGCTTCCCCGAGTTCTGATCACTCTGATTCTGACCACAATAAAGAGTTACACACTGAACACCACGGTGAAGAACGTGCAGAAACAGCCGCAGATAGATCAGAATTTATCCAACACCACCTTCAAGATGCGCACAATTTTGTGGTTTGGGATGCTATGCATTGGGTAATTCCTATGCCTGTTATTTTAATTGATGATGGCCTACATATGTTCTCAAGTGCTAGGTTTGGTCACCATGAACACGACACAGTTGAAAGTAAAGGAAAACACTACAAAAAACACGAAGGGATTGTCTACAGAAGCGACAGCTCTGGTAAACTTATAAAAACTGATGGTCATCACGTGAAGCCATTAGATTTATCAATAACAAAAAACGTAATGATGATTATCATTACTGGGTTGCTAATGCTTCTTCTTTTTAGAAGCCTTGGTAAGTCTTATGCAAAGAACGGAGGTATTTCAAAAGGAGTGGGAAGATTTATGGAACCCATTGTGCTTTACATACGAGATGAAATAGCTATTCCAAATATTGGAGAGAAAAAGTACAGAAAGTATTTACCATTTCTGTTGACGATATTTTTCTTTATATGGTTTCTAAATTTATTCGGCCTTACTCCACTTGGAGTGAATGTTACAGGAAACATAGCTGTTACTGCTGCTTTAGCTGTTTTGGTGTTCCTTTTAACTAACCTAACAGGGACTAAAGATTATTGGAAACATATTTTTGATCCATTAGGAGATGCAATGCCTTGGATAGCGAAGTTTTGGTTATATCTGATATTATGGCCAATAGAAATATTGGGAATCTTCATAAAGCCCTTTTCTTTATTGATAAGACTTTATGCGAACATGCTGGCTGGACACACGGTTTTAATGAGCCTTATAGCTCTAATGTATGTTTCGGCTACTTGGAGTTGGTTAGGTGACCCTCTTGCGCTGATATTGAGTTTTGCAATTTCTTTAATAGAATTGTTGGTAGCCCTTTTACAGGCGTACATTTTCACTATGCTGGCAGCATTGTATTTTGGGTTTGCCTCAGAAGAGCACGAGCATCATGAAGAAGCACACTCACATTAAAAAGAATAATTAATAATTAAATAAATAAATCATGAGTATCCCAAGAATTATAGGAGCAGGATTAATAGTAATTGGTGTAGGAGTTGGTATCGGTAGAATCGGTGGTTCTGCAATGGATGCAATCGCTCGTCAGCCAGAAGCAACTAATAAAATCCAAACAGCTATGCTTATTGCAGCAGCTCTTATTGAAGGTATTGGTTTCGCAGCTCTTTTTGCAACACAAGAAGTAGTAGCATCAACACCAGAATAGATTTTATTTCATGAGCTGTTACGGTTGGTAACAGCTCATGTTATTATTCATTAAAAAAAATATTTAAAGTGCAATTATTAGAAAGTTTTTCGTTCGGGTTATTTATATGGCAGATAGTGTTATTTATAGCTCTGTTGTTACTTCTAAAGAAATTTGCTTGGAAACCTATCCTTGATGCGGTAGATGAAAGAGAGAAATCTATAGAAAGCGCTCTTAAAGGTGCTGAAGAAGCTGAAAGAAGAATGCAAGCTCTTCAAGCGGATAATGAAGCAGCTAAGAAAGAAGCTATGATAGAAAGAGATGCTATCATGAAAGAAGCTAGAGACACTAGAGATGACATTATTTCTGATGCTAAAACAGCTGCTTCTGAAGAAGGAGTGAAAATGATAGCAGCAGCTAGAGAAGAAATTGATATTCAAAAGAAAGCGGCTATTGCTGATATTAAAACGCAAGTAGCTTCTCTTTCTTTAGATATAGCAGAAAAAGTAGTGAGACAGAAGCTTTCTGCAGACGGAAGTCAAAAGGAGCTTATAGACACGCTTTTAAACGAATCAAAGCTGAATTAAGATGAAAATCACTAAAGCGGCTAATAGATATGCAAAATCTCTTCTTGATCTTTCTATAGAACAGAATAAGGTAGAAGAGGTGTTTGAAGACATGTCTAATCTGGCTAAAACTGTTGAGGGAAGCAGAGATCTTCAGGTTATGCTGAACAGTCCTGTAATTAAACCAGATGCAAAAGCTAAGGTTTTAACTCTGGTTTTTTCAGGAAACGTAGGGGAGATGACCGCTAAGTTTATAGCTCTTATTACTGACAAAGGAAGAGAATCTTTATTAGGTGGCATAGCTCACGCTTATGTGATACAATATAAGATTTACAAGAAAGTATCTCAAGCTGAGGTAATATCAGCAGCTCCGTTAGATGCCGAGTCTAGAGCTAGAATAGAAGCAGAGCTTCAGAAGTTAGCTCCTGGATTATCTGATTTAACAGAGACCGTGAATCCTGATTTAATTGGGGGATATGTAATTAAAGTGGGTGATCAGATGTTAGATGCATCTGTTAGCACTCAATTAAGAGAATTAAGAAGAGAATTTACAGAGAATCTTTACGTACCAGGATTCTAAGAAATTAATAAAAGGTAAAACCAAGAAAAAATGGCTGAAGTAAAACCAGCAGAGGTTTCTGCAATATTAAGAGAGCAACTTGCCGGAGTAAAAACTGAAGTGGAACTGCAAGAAGTAGGGTCAGTTCTTCAGGTTGGAGATGGTATTGCTAGAATCTACGGATTATCTAACGTACAATCAGGAGAGCTTGTAGAGTTCGAAAACGGAGTAAAAGGAATCGTACTTAACCTTGAAGAGGATAACGTAGGAGCCGTACTTTTAGGACCCTCAGGAAACCTTAGAGAAGGTTCTTCTGTGAAAAGAACAGGTACTATTGCCTCTATTAATGTAGGTGAAGGAATGTTAGGTAGAGTTGTAAGTACTCTTGGTGAGCCTATAGACGGTAAAGGACCTATCGAAGGAAAATTATACGAGATGCCTATTGAAAGAAAGGCACCAGGTGTAATTTACCGTCAGCCGGTAGAAGAGCCTATGCAAACGGGTATTAAAGCAATCGATGCCATGATTCCAATAGGAAGAGGTCAAAGAGAGCTTATCATTGGTGACAGACAGACAGGAAAGTCTACTGTGGCTATTGATACCATTATCAATCAAAAAGAATTTTACGATGCTGGCGAGCCAGTATTCTGTATATATGTAGCTATCGGTCAGAAAGGATCTACAGTAGCACAAACAGTAAAAACATTAGAAGAAAACGGAGCTATGCCTTATACGGTAGTAGTAGCCGCTACAGCTTCTGAACCTACTCCTCTTCAGTATTACTCTGCATTCTCTGGTGCTGCTATTGGGGAGTATTTTAGAGATACAGGTAGACCAGCACTTATTGTTTATGATGATTTATCTAAGCAAGCAGTAGCATATAGAGAGGTATCACTTCTTCTAAGAAGACCTCCAGGTAGAGAGGCTTACCCAGGAGATGTATTTTACCTACACTCTAGGTTATTAGAAAGAGCAGCTAAGATTAATTCATCTGACGCTATAGCAGCTGATATGAACGACCTTCCTGATTCTCTTAAAGGAATAGTGAAAGGTGGTGGATCATTAACAGCCCTCCCTATTATTGAAACTCAAGCAGGAGATGTATCTGCATATATCCCTACCAACGTAATTTCGATTACAGATGGACAGATTTTCCTTGAGTCTAACTTATTCCTAGCTGGTGTAAGACCAGCTATTAACGTAGGTATTTCGGTATCTCGAGTTGGAGGTAACGCGCAGATCAAGTCTATGAAGAAAGTATCTGGAACGTTGAAGTTAGATCAAGCTCAGTACAGAGAATTAGAAGCATTTGCTAAGTTCGGTTCGGATTTAGATGAGGCTACTTTATCTGTAATTGAAAAAGGAAAAAGAAACGTAGAAATCCTTAAGCAAGCTCAGAATTCTCCTATGAAAGTAGAAGAGCAAACGGCTATTATTTATGCTGGAACAAAAGGATTACTTAGAGCAGTTCCTGTAAATAAGATTAAAGAATTCGAAGTGAAGTTTATCGATTTCATGAAAGCTAACCACCAAAGCACATTGGATAGTTTAAAAACTGGTAAACTTACTAGTGAGATAACAGAAGTATTAGAAAAAGTAGTAGCAGATTTATCAGCTACTTACTAAACCTAACTCAGAATAAGAGGATATGGCTAACTTAAAAGAGATACGAAATAGAATTTCATCTGTAAACAGTACGATGCAGATTACTTCTGCTATGAAAATGGTTTCCGCGGCTAAGTTAAAAAGAGCTCAGGATGCTATTACTCAGATGAGACCATATGCTGAAAAACTTCAGGAGATATTATCTAATGTAGCTTCTAATGTAGAAAGCACTGAAGGTATTTACTCTGAAGAAAGAGGTTCTAACAATGTGTTAATTGTAGCTATCAACTCTAACAGAGGATTATGTGGAGGGTTTAATAGTGCTATAGTTAAGGAGATAACTAAGATTAAAAGCAGATATTCTGATTCTAATATTAAGGTTCTTCCAATTGGTAAAAAAGCACACGAGCATTATACTAAAACGAAGGAAATCCATTTAGATGGATTTGACGAACGTCCTTATGAAGTGTATAACGAGTTGACTTTTGCTAACGCATCTAAGATAGCTGACGTGGTAATGACTCAGTTCAAGGAAGGTACTTGGGATAAAGTAATAGTGGTTTATAATAAGTTCAAGAATGCAGCAGTGCAGATCGTAATGACTGAACAGTTTTTACCAGTTCTTCCTCCAGAAGGAGCTGATGCTAACCAAAGCACTGACTATATTTACGAGCCTTCTGAAGAAGAAATCATTACTGAGCTAATTCCACGATCTTTAAAGATTCAATTGTATAAAGGAATCTTAGATTCAAACGCAGGTGAGCACGGAGCTAGAATGACTGCTATGCATAAAGCTACAGATAATGCTTCTGACATTAAGGATGAGCTGAAATTATTCTATAACAAAGCTAGACAAGCAGCTATTACAGGAGAGATCTTGGAAATAGTAGGAGGTGCAGAAGCACTAAATGGATAGTCAGCTTTTATAATATTGAAAACCCCGTTAGAAACTCTAACGGGGTTTTTTGTTTTAGAGCCTTTCATTATTCAGAAAGGCGTAATTTTTGCGTTGCAATAACTCAATGAAACGACTCAATCTTAAAACCCGGATATACCTTTCTATGATAGCCATGATTTTGGTATCATTTTTTGCTACAGGGATATTTGCTTACAGTAATTTTAAGAGCCAGAATCAGGAGTACCACGCCTCTAGGCTAGAGAGAAAAGAAAAGTCTATTCAGGCCAGTATGGATTACTTTCTAGAACAACAAGGAGAGATGAAAACAGATTCCATTCCTGTTGTTTTTAGTGATAAGATCTGTGAATTGGCTGATGTCCACAATCTAGATTTGAATTTATATGATCTGAGCGGAAAACTTTTGATTTCTAGTAACCCAAAAATTTTCCAAGAAAAAAATATTCCTCAAGTAGTTTCTCCTAAAATCCTTCAGCAACTAACAGACGGAGATGTCCAACTTGTGCTAGAAAAAGGAGATAACAGCGATGAATTTTATTTGGCTTATTGGCATTTTAGTGACTTGGAGGGCCGACCATTAGCGGTAACTAACATTCCATATTATGATATGCAAAGTGAGAACAGACAGGAAATAGAATCTTTTCTGTTTGACCTAATTCTAATTTATGTCGGTCTGTTTATAGCAGCAGGAATTATAGCTTTGATACTGTCTAATTATATTACACAGTCATTGCAACGCGTAGGAGAGAAAATGAAAGGAGTGGATTTAGGAAAAACCAATGTTCCTCTTAAATGGGAAAGTAATGACGAAATAGGAGCTTTGGTTACCGAATATAATCGGATGCTAAAAGAAGCGGAAGAGAGTACTGTAGCACTAGCACGCTCTGAAAGAGAAAGCGCATGGAGAGAAATGGCTAAACAAGTAGCGCATGAGATAAAGAATCCATTGACCCCAATGAAGCTTCGAATTCAATATTTGCAAAGGGCTATGGACGATAATGCTCCAGATTGGAAAGAGAAATTCAAAACCACAGCAGACTCACTAATTACTCAAATAGAAGCGTTGACCAATATAGCCAATGAGTTTTCGAATTTTGCACAAATGCCTAAAGCCAAGGAGCAAAGTGTTCAGCTAAACACAATTATTGAAGACGCCATTCAAACCTTCGAGCTAGAGAGCAATGCAGACCTTAAGTTTTTTAATCAAACAGACAACACCACCATAAAGGCTGATAATGATCAATTACTACGTGTTTTTAACAACCTTCTTAAAAATGCTATACAAAGTATCCCAGAGGACAGAAAGGGCAAAATAAACGTCTATTTGAAGGAATACGAGGGAATATTAATGGCTGAGGTTAGAGATAATGGGCAAGGAATTCCTGAGGAAGTTCAAAAGAAGATATTTGTTCCTAATTTCACTACCAAATCTAAAGGAATGGGACTTGGACTGGCTATGGTAAAAAACATCATAGAAAATCAAGGCGGAGAAATCTGGTTCAAAACAGAAATTGGAAAAGGCACCACGTTTTACTTAACCTTCAAGCGATAAATTACAGGTCTAGAAGGAGAAGCGTCATTCTTAAATGGAGCCACCTGAAGCTCTAAGAGGTATAACCCATCTACCGCTTGGTCATTAACAAAGATCATTTCGGTGATAGTTCTTTCTAAATTTGTATTTGAAGGAAAATCCCAGAATATTCGATGTGCGATTAGCTTCCCTTCATCACTTTCACGATCTACAGAAGGTAAATCTAAAAGTAAATGTTTGATTCCGGTAGAAGCTATGTATTCCATAGCATCTGGATGAATGTATGGGGGATTGGTATCACTATAATTCTTAGTCTTTTTTTCTAATGTGTTAGGCGTAGTTCTGATGATTAATGCTTCAGAACTTCCATCCCACATTGATTCTAATTGGTCTTTCGTAATAACCAAATCCCCTTTTTCCATCCACCTATCATTTTCTTTAAGTGTATCAGGGTTTATCGTAATAAGAGAAGCAGATGCAAAGAAGGTTTTTAAAGAATCATTTACTGAATGAACCTCTTCACTGATATGGCCTACACACTCTGTGTGCGTTCCATGACCGTGTGGATTAAAGAAGACATTTCTAAAATTAACAGCTCCTCCGAGGGCTACGCTTCCAGTAAATTGCTCCGTCATAACCGGAGTTATTTCTGGCAAGTCTACATACCATGCCTGAGGGTTTTTTTCTGAAGACAGTTCTATGGAAATATCTATGGGGTCTTTCAAGTTTGCTTCGTAAGAAACGCCCTCATGCTTAAATGATGCCTTTAAATCAATCATGGGTTAAAAATAAATCACTTGCTATTCTATCTGCCAAAAGAAACCCTTTTATTGAGAGTTTAACAATATTAGGAAGAACCACCAAGTTACCAGAACTTTGATATTGATTGATTGTTTCTGAGAAAACATCAACAAGATCGACATTAAATTTCTGGCGAAGGACTTCTAAATTTAAGCCACTTACTCTTCTTAAATTGGTCATTATGTACTCATTGTATTCATCAATCGTAGATAATGTTTCTGATTCTGACACAGGGGTGTTGTTCTGAACACCTTTAGCATACAAGACGTTATTTGAGATATTCCAGCTTCTTCTACCCGGGCCATAACTATGAGCTCCAGGTCCTAACCCAATGTATTCTGCGCCATTCCAGTAATTACTATTGTGCTTAGATTCACACCCTAATTTAGAGAAATTAGACACCTCATATAGTTCTATGTTGTGTTCGCTTAAGACAGTTACTAGTTCTAAAAACTCTAAGGAACTTGCTGAGTTTGGAGACGATAGTATTTCTCCTTTTGAAGCTTTTTTGCCAAAGACAGTATCTGGTTCGATGGTTAAACAATAGGCAGAAATGTGATCTGTATTTAACGTTATAGCAGTTAGGATTTCATTTTTCCAGTCTTCAGAATTCCTATGTGGCACACCATAAATGAGATCTATAGAAACATTTTCAATCCCACTTTCCTTCGCTAACTTCACCGCACTTAAGGCTTGATCAGCGTTATGAGACCGGTTCATCCATGAAAGTATTTCCTCGTCAAATGATTGAATACCTATACTCAATCTGTTTATTCCTAATTCTTTCCATTCTTTTACTTTAATGGAACTGATATCTTCAGGGTTGGCTTCTAAGGTTATTTCAGCATCAGATGAAACTGAATAGTTTTCATGAATTACTCTTAATATTTCACCTAATTCTTCGGATTCTAAAATGCTCGGAGTTCCTCCTCCGAAATATATGGTTTGAATAGTGCTGGTGGCTAATTCTTTTCTGCGTTGCAACGCCTCTATACGTATTCCTTCTAACACATTTTCTTTAGTTTTTAAAGAGGTACTAAAATGAAAATCACAGTAGTGACATGCCTTCCTACAAAAAGGGATATGAATATAAATACCCGCCATTTATGGATTGATAATCGCTTTCAGCTGTTCGTTAGATTCTGATTCTAAAAGGGACTTTATCTTTAGCGGAATGGATGCAGCTAGTTCACTCGCAAAAGTGTCTTCAATAGGCCTTTCGTTTAGCTCATTCTCAATCGATTTTAAACCATTATATCCCATTAAACGAACCCACCAAGTGCTTTCATTAGAGGCTATAGACTCTAAGATATTTAGGTTTTGACCGATAAACTCTGAAGATTGGTTTAGGAGATATTTAGTATAAGAACCTGTTAATCCGTACTTTTCAAATCCAGAAGCGCTGTTTAAGTTACTCAACATAAATTCGTTTTTAGACTCATCTCCATGCTTGGCATAAATATTAGCTATTGAACCTTTTATTTTTGAACTATTCTCTTGTTCTAATTCCAGAGCTTTTGATAAACCCTGAGCTAAATCTTTATCAACTAGTGTTTCTAAAGCTTCAGACATAACGGCATAACTTCTATCATTTAAAGCTATGTTCAATAAGTCGGTAATATCCTCATCTTTAATTACTTTATGTAGAGTTTTAATTGCTTTAGCCCTTACAAGTGATTTTGGGTCGTTTTTAACCATCGACTCCAGCAGTGTTTTTAATTGTGCCTTATCATTTAGTTTTTTAGCTCCTTTTAATGCCGAGTGTCTGATCTTCCAAAAATCATCTTGTAAAGCTTTTTCAACGCAAGCCAAGCAAGCCTCATCATTTGACTTTAAACAGAATTCTAACGCCTCATTCTTGTCGAGGAAAACTCTCGCTTTTTCAAAGGCAACAGGCCACCAATTTTTCGGGCGGTTGTCATTCTTAGTTCCTAAAAGGACTTTTTCCGCATCTACATTCGCAAAAAGCAATTTACCTTCGAAAGGAATCACAAAATCCTGACTTCTTTTTCGAATGTCTATTCCTGTCTCTTATACACATCTGACGCTGCCGACGAATAGAGAGGTGTAG
>CAJXOV010000007.1 GCA_913057815.1 uncultured Flavobacteriales bacterium | reverse complement strand
GATGTAGAGAGGTCTCGTGGGCTCGGAGATGTGTATAAGAGACAGCATCTTCGTCTAGCTATTTCCAATTTATTCCTTCATGTCTGACTTGCTAGCATTTACTCCTTTACGAATTTCATGTAGCTGGCATCATTTACCGATAAATAATAGATACCAGAATTCAAGGTAGAAATGTCAATAGTTAGCGCCCCATCATTTCCGCTTTTGGTGACAGCCTTTTCTAACATTGACTTTCCCTGTGAGGAAAATATTTTATAGTTGAATACTTTTTCAGCTCCCTTTAGCTGAATAAAACTTCCTGACGGATTTGGGTAAACTAGAAACTTCGAGTTTTCTTCTTCTAATACAGAATTAGGATCTGAGTTTACGGTATGATAAAAAACTGTTCCCGAAGAGAAATCTTCATAAACAACATGAAACACATTTCCAATCGCCATTACATCTGGTTGTCGCTGGTTTCCTGTAGAATCATTTAAGACATGAGATGCTAGACCTATTTCATAGCTGTTTTGAGCCAATGAAAAACCAATGTTCTGACCAAATTGAAAAGACTCTTGAAAAACTACCATAACTTCTCCTTGAGCATTACTCGCTATTCTGGCAGAATTCTGCCCAATAGACTCTTCATTAGCCAGTCGTACAGACTGTGCAGCAGAAACATCACCACTCGCTGAATCCAGCACCGTGAAGTATACATCGTTATCAAAATTATTAGCTCCTGTAAAAAATACAGTAGCCACTTCTCCATCTGTAACAGTAAAGTCAGGCCCATTTGATGGACACCCATTTAATACCCAGTTGGTATTATCCACATCATACACCTCATCAAAAGTAGATCCTAAATCACTGGATTTTACTATCCAACAATCTCGCATATTGTTATTGTTATTTCTAAATCCCACGTAGACTTCATTATTGGCCCCAATTTCTATGTTACCATTACAGCACTCACAAACCTCATTTGATTGAACATTTTCATTCACCAATATTTCATCTGAAAATTCCAATCCTTCATTGTTAGATTTCACAAGCCCATAATGTGCATCTTCTTCAGCAGAATTAGTATTTACATAAGCTATGTAAACACTTCCTAAATTATCTACAGCTATGTTTGGAATAGTAGCGAATCTACCTATAGAAGGAGTAAATGCAGCTACTGGTTCTTCCCAACTTATTCCTCCATCACCTGAATGCACGCAGTACACAGCACTTCCGTAAACTTCAAAAGTGATATAAATATGGTTACCAAAAGAAGCTATTCCAGGACCTAAATTTCCAGACCAAAGATTTGGCTGCTGATTACCTATAGGCACTGGACTAGCTGTAGAAAACTCACCGTTAGTAAGAGTAGAAATAAACATAGCCTGCTCACTTCCAGTTCTAGACCAAAAAACCATCACTTGGTCATTATTTTCACCATAACTAATCACTTTTGGGGAACGGAAACCATAACTATCATCCTCATTGGTCACAGAAACAGGAGGTGTTAAAATAAACTGACAAACGGAAACCGTACTTAGAAAAAAGGAAAATAACAGAACAGATAATGTCTTCATGATTGTATGAAATTTCAATTGAATTTAAGCGAATAATTGCTAATGCAAGCTGTAAACTTAAACGAGAACAGAATATCAACTTAAATTTCACAAAATCCGTTGCCTATTCTATGTCTCATTTTTAAATAAAACTCCGTAATTTGCACCACGAATGCTTCATTACACTAAACATATCTGTCGAGAAGATGCTGAGTGGGTTACATTTATCCACGGTGCAGGCGGTAGCAGTTCTATTTGGTACAAACAAATAAGAGCATTCCAAAAAAACTTCAATGTTCTTCTGGTAGACCTAAGAGGTCATGGAAAATCTAAAAAGCCTATTTACGAAAAGCTGAAACAATATTCTTTCGATGTAATAGGAGATGAAGTCATAGACGTATTGGACCACCTGGAAATTAAGAAAACTCATTTTGTAGGTATTTCTTTAGGAACCATTATCACCAGAGAACTGAGTGAAAGGTATACCGACAGGGTGAGCAGTATGATTATGGGTGGAGCGGTTATGAAGCTTAACTTCAGAGGCCAAGTACTGATGAGAGTAGGATCAGCGCTAAAATCAGTACTTCCTTACTTACTTCTTTATAGATTTTTCGCGCTGATTATTATGCCTCGAAAAAAGCATAGAGAATCTAGAAACCTTTTTATAGGAGAGGCTAAGAAGTTATACCAAAAAGAGTTCAAACGTTGGTTTACACTGATAGCCGAGGTGAATCCACTATTGAGTTTATTTAGAATTAAAGATGCTGGAGTTCCTACTCTTTACATCATGGGTAGTGAAGACCATATGTTTCTTCCGTCCATAACTAAATTGGTTAAAGGCCACGAAAACTCGACACTTTTTGTGGTTCCTGATTGTGGTCATGTGGTGAATGTAGAACAGCCGCACATATTCAATGAGGAGTCTACTCGTTTTCTACTTTCTATAAAATAAAAAGACCCTCACTATTTAGTGAAGGCCTTTGGTATTTGTAAGCGTTGAAACGCTGTTTAAAACATCTTCTTTTTTCCACCTCCTGAGCGGTTAGCTCCAGAACCACTTGAGTTTCTGTTACCTCCTCCGCCTGAGCCTTGTTTCTTTTTCTTTCTAAAGTCAGAATTTGATTTTCCACTTCCTTGGTTTCTTCCTCCGCCTCCTTGGCCTCTAGAGTTTCTTCCTTGGTTTCCTCTCCCTCCTGGCTTACTAGCATCTGGCGGAGTATCATCCTTAGGTTCGTATCCTTCTACTATAGTCTTCTTAATAGATAGTTGGATTAAACGTTCTATACTTTTTAAGTACGGAAGCTCTGTTATATCTACTAATGAAATAGCCTCTCCACTTGCTCCTGCTCTTCCCGTTCTTCCTATTCTGTGTACATAATCTTCAGGTACATTTGGAAGTTCAAAGTTCACTACATGTGGTAATAAAGGAATATCTAATCCTCTAGCTGCTATATCGGTAGCCACAAGAACTCGAATGCTTCCATCTTTAAATCCTTTTAAAGCTTTTGTTCTAGCTCCTTGAGTTTTATTTCCATGAATAGCAGCAGAAGTAATATTACTTTTCGTTAGCTTTTCACTAAGCCTATTGGCTCTGTGCTTCGTTCTGGTAAATATCAATACTTGATCCCAATCTCCTTCTGAGATAAGCTTAATAGTGAAGTCAATCTTTCTCTTTTGGTCTATTCTATAAACTTTCTGAGATACTAAATCTACAGTAGAGTTTTCAGGAGTAGCTTCTACTTGAACAGGATCATTTAAGATTCCATGTGCCAATCTCTTGATTTCTCCAGAAAACGTAGCTGAAAACATAAGGTTTTGACGTCTAGCAGGAAGTAACTTCATCACTCGCTCTATATCTCTCAAGAACCCCATATCCAACATTCTATCCGCTTCATCTAAAACGAAAAACTCCACGTCTCTTAGGTTGATGTGTCCTTGTGTACACAGATCTAAAAGTCTACCTGGAGTAGCTACTAAAATGTCTACGCCTTGCTGAATGGTTCTCACCTGAGGATTTTGGTTTACTCCACCAAAAATCACAGTTGAGCGTATATGCATAAACTCACTATACTCTTTTACATTCTCCTGAACCTGAGCCGCTAACTCCCTAGTTGGAGTTAAAACTAAAGCTCTAATCTTACGTTTTCCTTGGCGTTCTCCTTTTCCTAAAAGATGAAGCATAGGCAGTGTAAAACCAGCGGTTTTCCCCGTTCCTGTTTGTGCTGATGCTAATACATCTCTTCCTTTAAGTACTTCTGGTATGGCCTTTTCCTGAATCGGTGACGGCTCTGTGTATCCTTTTTTGTCGATAGCTTTCAACAGGGCATCAGATAAGCCCAAATCTTTAAAAATCATATATTATTATTGTGAAACGACAAGTAATAATTATATGCCCCTTCTTTTATTGTGTTACAAAGGTAATCTAATAATCATGCCACCTTTGTAATCTCCCGTCCTATACGCACAATTGAGTGTTTAGTTCTTCTTTAATTATAAATGGTGAATGATAAATTGTCAATTCGAAATTCTGACATTTATTTAATTCAAAACTTGTTTTTTTTAGTCAATAAAGATTAAGCCTTTCTAGTTCTTAAAATAAGTAATGAAAAACCAAGCTTAGAATAGAACCAACGATTACAATAACCAAAAAGGTCACCTTCAACCATCTCATAATTCTTTCAGTTTTTATCTCTTCTCTGATCTCAGCTTTTATTTGGGCTAATTCCTCTTTAGATAGATCTATATCATCGATAATTATTCCAGAACCCTTGTATTGAATATTGAATAGTTTACGCTCTCTGAATTTAGCTTTTTTAGAATTCAATGCAGCCCTATTCTCGCGCATTCTTTTATTCATATCTTGAATATGTCCTGCTGAACTCATTTTAGGAATAATAAAATCTTCTTAATTAATTCAAAATTCACCCTTGGTTTTAACAACACCCTGAACCAGGCGCACAGCTTCCAGAGTTTTGAACTTCCGAAAGTTTTACTCTTGGTTTTTCTTCTGGGATTCCACAATTGTCCTTAGCTAAACAGTCTGTTTGTTTAGAAGTCAATAGAAATGAACCATCAGAATAATCCAATCCAAATTTTCCTATAGTCTCTCCTTGGTATTCTACTTCAATTTCAGAATCAGATAGATTCAACTTAGCCTCAGAAAGTTCTATGATATTCAATAATTTTTCGGGATGAAGTCTGTGGTCATAATCATCTGCATTCCATAATTGGAAATTCACTACTTCTTCTTTTCGTTCTACGCCTCCACAATCGACAAAGTGCTTACTAACTTTCCCTACTTCAGTCACATGAAAATGAGAAGGAACTAATTCTCCATTTGGTAATTTAAATTCTAACCTACTGCTGTGCTTTAAAAGCGTTTTCACTTCTGATAATATCATGAACCAAAGATACCGATTTCTTTTATCCTAAGATACTCCATAGAAGTAAGAAATAGCTTTTCCAAACGACAAGCCTACTTTTTAAACCTCATCAAATACAAGTCATAGCCCTCTGCCCAGTAATCCTTCTCTATGCTTTCTAAAACAAATCCTTGCTTTTCATAAAACCGATAAACCATCTGTGAGGTTCTAACTACAATAGTTTGAACACCGTTTTTAGAAAAAGCATGATCCACTCTGAATTTAGTGAGCTTAGCTCCTATTCCCTTTCCATGAAAATTTGGTGACACCACATCCCAAGAGATTCGTGCAGACTTACTCTCCGGAAAATAATTGATTCCTCCTGCTGCCACTACTTTTCCTTCCTCCTCTACCACAAAGTAGTCTTCCAGTTCATTTTCTAAGTAAACAGAAAGGTCTTCTACCTCTGAAGGATGAAAAAATTCTGGTGTGTTTAATCGAACTAACGAGAGAACACTTGACTTATCACTGGGTGTGTATGGGCGGATCATTGAGAGTTATTTGAATTTTTCAATTCATCTTCTATTTTAGTTTTTAAACTGTGTAACAACTTGTAATTCTTTGTGTAGTCAGGCAAATAACCAAACCATTTAGGCTTAATGGAAAGAACGGTTACTTTCTCTAAAAAATCTATTTTCAAATACGATGAATATGAATAGAATATTCCATTTGACATTGAAATATCATACAATCTATAACCGTGTTCATCTTCTTCATCAGTTAATATTACATCTGAAAAAACACTTCCAGCTTCTCTGCTTATCACTTTAACCACTATTTCAGACTTAGGTAAAATCACTTTGTGTTTAGATTCTAAATAATCCGCTATTATCATTTTAGGAAAAGAGTCGTATTTCAATGCTTCAATTAAGGTTGTTAAAATTGAAAGAGCATATCCTCCTAATAATATAATCCAAAGTTCAAACTTTGTAGTGAAGCACATAACTAATGGCATTATGATCAAAGCTAACCTCGGAAATCCAAAAACAGATTTCCGAATGATTTTCATGAATTTTTCAAAGTAAGTCATTCTACAATTTTCTTTTTTACTCTAACACCCACTCAATATATGTAAACGGCAACAAAACAAAATGAATTAATCTAAGAATTTCTCTATTTATAATTACCTGTCCAATTACTCGCCATTCCCCTATCTTCGCCAAAATAATTATTGCAACGCTGAAAAAGAAGCATGGCTGAAGTAGAAAAAGTACGTATAAATAAGTTCCTCACACAAATAGGTTACTGCTCTAGAAGAGCTGCCGATAAGTTGATAGAGGCCAAAAGAGTTACCATCAATGGTACTGTTCCTGAACTCGGAACTAAAATTTCTAAAGAAGATTTAGTAGAAGTAGACGGTGAAGTAGTCTCTCAGCCTAAGGCCAAAAAGAATGTATACATAGCATTTAACAAGCCTGTAGGTGTAGTGTGTACCACAGACACTGAAAAAGAACCCGATAATATTATAGACTTTATCGGTTACCCTGAGCGCATATTCCCTATTGGTAGGTTAGATAAACCCAGTGAAGGACTCATCTTTCTGACTAATGATGGTGATATCGTAAATAAAATCCTGAGGGCTAGAAATAACCACGAGAAGGAATACATAGTTACCGTAAATCGTGAGATAGATGATGATTTTATACATACGCTTAGCAATGGTGTTCCTATCCTAGACCAAGTGACCAAAAAGTGTAAAGTAGAAAAGTTAGATGATGACAAATTTAGAATCATTCTTACACAAGGACTAAACCGTCAAATTAGACGAATGGTTGACTTCACAGGGTTGAGAGTTCGCACCTTAAAAAGGGTAAGAATTATGAATGTAAAGCTGGATATTTCTCCAGGAAAGTGGAGACATTTAACTGAAGAGGAACTAACCGAAATATATCGTTTGTCTGCCGACTCTGAAAAAACCTTCGATTAGAGCCTCTCAATTTATAATCATAAATAACTGTACAACAATCAATTATACCCTATCGAGACTTCAATGTCCACTCTTTGTCCCTCTTGAAGTCCACCCTTTGTCCACCCCTGAATTGATGATTTAGGAAGACTCCCCCGCTACTTTTGTGGTGTAATTAAAAACACAGCACATGAGTCAGCCTCATTTTTCTTTTTGCATCATCATGTTACTTTTAATCGGATTCTCTGGGCAAAGTCAGAATGCAATTCTAAAAAGACAAACTTTAAGCAGTTTAGGATCGAGTATAGCTATTGAGCATAACGAATTAGATTTAATAGTTCAGCAGAGTATAGGACAATCCTCTCCTATTAATTCCACTAATTCTTTAGCGGCTATTCAAGGATTTATTCAACCGTCAGTTTATAAAACTAACACAGCCAAACTTGCTGAGCTGGAAGCTTCCATCTTCCCAAATCCTTTCGACCATAGTATTTATATAGAATTTAAAGAGCAGCAGCTCTCTCCCATAAATGTTACTATTCTAGATATATCTGGAAGATTAGTGCATGACCAAAACTTCCATATTTCTAACTCTGAGAGGATAGAATTAAATCAGCTCGAGTTAGGAAGCGGAAGTTATATCATAACCCTATTTTCTGATAACAAATCATTTAGCAGCATTCTTATTAAATCATAACTATGAAATATTTGACACTTTTTACTTTTCTATTTCTTTTTAACCCTATTCAAGCACAGCAGCTCATGTCGGAAATAGGCAGAGTAAACACCACATTCCTTTATACTAATTCAGATAACGAAGCATTGGAAAACTTGTATTCTGAAACTGATTTCTCTTATGCACTTGGCTATAGAATGACTCTATCTGAGTCGATATACCTCAGAGCTGGGCTCGTATTTAACAGGTATAACAATCAAGGATCAGATCCTGTCTATGATAATCTTTACGAATGGAAAACCAGCTATGCTGGATTACAAATCAGCCCTGAATATCAGTTTTTAAACAGAAAAAAAATTAGAGTTTTAGCCATAGGAAGCATAGAACCTCAATTCTTTATAAAAGGAACACAAACTATTAATAAGCAGATTTTCGACCTCAAAGGAATCGAACAATTCGACAAGCCATTCCTTTTTTGGAAAGGTGGACTGAGCGCTAATTACTGCTTGGATGAAAAAGTAGTTCTCTCTTTACGCTACATGTTAGGCAAAGGAAATCCACTCGGAAAGTCAGCCGATGATGAAACCCTAAAACTCAAAACCAGCACTTTCAGCATAGGACTTTTATGGGGAATAAAAGGATGTAAATACTGCAGAAATCAAAGACTTCAATAACCACACAATCTTGTTTAAAATGAAACATATACTCGCACTATTAGTAATTTTTATCTGGATTACTAATGCTTCAGCACAATCCGATGGAATGAGCTATCAAGCTGTAATACTGGACAAAAACCCTCTGGAAATTCCAGGAATGGATGTAGGAGGAAACTTCTTAGCCGAAACAGAAATCACTCTCCGGTTCACCATCGAAGATCCTGGACAAAACATAGAATACCAAGAGAGCCAATTGACTACGACAGATCCTTTCGGGATGGTGAATGTAATTATTGGCCAAGGATTGAACAGTAACGAGAGTCCCGGAAATTTTAACGAAATAAACTGGAACGGAGAGGCTAAATTTTTAATCATAGATTTAGCATATGGCGGATCAGAATTAGAAGAACTAAGCAGACAAAACCTGCTTTTCGTTCCTTATGCTTACCACAGAAATATTATAGCTACTCAAACTTTAGATGTAGATGGAGCTACCACATTGAATAACACATTAAACGTATTCGAAGAATCTACTTTAGAGGATTTAATAGTAAATGGAAGCACCCAGCTTAACCAAACTCTAACGGTAGAAGGTGCTAGTATTCTAAATAATTCATTAAGCGTAAATGGATCTACAGATATAAATGGGGAATTTAATGTGGTAGGTCAGAATCCAGCTACATTTTCAGGAACAGTTACCAGTGAAGGTGAAACTATTTTAAATGGAACGTTTACGGCCAATTCCACATCTTGTTTTAATGACCAAGTAACTATTAAAACACAAGAATCTGGAGGCCAATCTTCCTATGACGCCTATCCACTTAGAGTAGAAGGAAGCACGCACGGAATAGCTATTAAAGTAACAGACGGACTACCCGATAGTGGAAATAACTTCATCTCTTTTTTCGATTCGAATGGCAATGTCAGAGGCAGAATAGAAGGAGAAACACTGGAGGAAGTATATACTTCGCCAGAATACATTTACAACCTTACCAAGTATGGATTAGCCGGAGCCAATGCTGGAGCCAACTTGGCCACTGCCTTATTAGGCGTGCAGGTGTGCGCTGGAGTAGGAGTAGTTACCTGCCCTCCTAGTTGGTCTGACATAGTTATAGCCACGGCCAATGTAGCTTTTGTAATAGCAGATGCAGCTCTTTATGATAATTACATAGCAGAAAACACAGGTGTTACATACGCTTCTGGTAGTGCAGATTATGCTGAATACCTAGAACAACTCATAACAGATGAAATAATCACAGCAGGAGATGTAGTAGGCGTTATTGGAGGAAAAATCACCTTAGACTTAACCGGAGCCAGCCAAATCCTAGTAGTTTCTACTAAACCAGCTATGCTCGGAAACATGCCTGAAGATGCTGATACCAAACCTTATGAAAAAGTAGCTTTTATGGGACAGGTTCCTGTAAAAGTATTTGGTGAAGTGGAGATAGGAGATTACATCATCCCTTCAGGAAATAATGATGGAATAGCCGTGGGAGTTTCTGCTAAAGAAATAACTTTAGAACAGTACTCTAAGATAGTGGGAATAGCATGGAGCGGTGTAAAAAAAACTGAAGGTATTTCAAGAATAAATATTTCTATCGGATTAAACTATAATGACTTAGCAAAAGTAGTAGCACGTCAACAAAAAGAAATTAGCCAAATAAAATCTAGTTTCGAATTATTGAACTCTAGAATAACTGCCTTAGAAAAAGGAGAATCTACTCCTACTGACTTTAACAATTCAGATGCTCAAATTATTTCAGAGATAATTTCCAAAGAAAAAGACATTAGAAGTGGTGTTTACGATACGTACGAAAGACCAGAAACCATAGATAGAGAATTAGTAGAAGAAGCGCTGAAAATGACAGAAGACCTTATGATAGAACAAGGAATAGATGTGATCAATGACCCACTGCTTTCCAAACTATTTTATGATGAGGAGTTTAAGGAAAAAGTAATTCAAGAGACTATTCAAACTTACAATTATGCCCTAAAAGCTAACTTTTAATCTGTCTATTATGCTCGTTTACCTTTTCATATTGACCGCATTAATTATTCTCGGAATAGCGTACTACTTGATCATCAATCAGAGAAAAAGAACAGAAAAAGAAAGAATGAACTTTCTAAAAACAGAACATGCTCAAGAGATTAACAGAAAAGAAATTAGCATTAGAACACTTGCTCTTCAGTTGGGAGAAAGAAATCATATGCTTGAAAATATAAAAAGAATCCTCTCTTCTACTCCACTTGAAAAGAAAGCTCCTATTAGGTTGGTCAAAAGAATTGATGAAAACCTAAAAGACACTACTCATTGGAAAAAGTTTACTAGAGATTATGAGTATTTAAACAGAGAATACTTTCTGAGCCTTAAGGACAAATATGAAATTTCTTCATCAGACATTAAACTTATAGCTCTTATTCAAATGAATCTTACAATAAAAGAAATGGCTTCTGTTTTAAATGTCTCTGATGAAGGAGTAAAAAAGGCCCGCTTTAGACTCAGAAAAAAAATGAACTTAAACTCAGCAGACTCTCTTGAAGACGCGCTGTACACCAACTAACTAATCAAATAAAAACAATTATTAATTCATTCTAATCCTTGCCATCACAGTTAAGGAACAAGAAACCTACAACCAAAATTTTATTTAAAAATGAAAAATTTAATCACACTTTTAATCCTCTCTACTCTTCTTTTTGCCTGTAAAAAAGAAAAACCCGCTGACAACATCACTAACGAATATTACACTGTAGTAGAATGTGACACTACTACTCATGATTCGTTAGAAACCATCCTCCTTCCTACAGAATTTCAAGATTGGGCTAATATTTTTGATGGAGAAGGTGTAGGTGCAGCCATAAACCTTACTGAAGATATCTTAGTTCTCTTTAATTTGGAAGGGACCAAATTTGCTTGGTTTGAAGACCAACAGATAATGGCTGAGTATGACCTATCTCAAAACAATCATTTTCTAGAAAATTGTCCATTTTCAACTATTACAGCAGGGATGGTTATCAACCAAAATAGGTTTTACATCATTAATGAGGATGGTGATGAATACACTTCAGGAACATTTGACGTAGCTAATGCTTCTGGCTCTTTTGACGATGATGATTTCTTAAATTTCAGTGGCTCTACCAATAACTTAAGTGAGTGGGGAGATGACAGCATCCCTTTTTCTGGAATAGAAGCTATGTGGAATTTCAGCTATCCTAATTCTTCCTGCTTTGATGCCATGGCAGATTATGATTATTACTGGATGATAGATGCCAATGGTGATGAAATCGTTAGTTACTTCTCCCCTTATGGCTCATTTGAACCTTCTTATGAAATCTCTAATTGGACCGCAGAAAACAACTGTAATGGCCAAGATGGCTTAATCCCTTTTGATGCTGTAGGTGCAGCATGTAGATATGTAAAACCAAATACTATTCAAGAGATCTTTTTCAGTTTAGATGGCACACAGTTTTGCTACCATAACGTTTCTGAAGGAGTGTTTTCTGAAGTGTATAACCTTTACGAATAAGTCTGAATCTCTAAAAAGTTCTGAATCCCATAAGTTAAATTGCTCTCTCGGAGCTGATGAATTTGGTAGCTCTGTTTCTATATATGAAACAGCCGAAAATTCTTTGTCTATTTATCCTAATCCTGTAAAAGATATTCTTCACATCAGTTCAAATAAAAAGGCACAAGAAATAAGAATCTTAGATTTAACAGGGAAGAGAGTTTGCAACGCTAACAATGTTGATTTCATAAATACTTCCTTTTTAAAACCAGGAGTTTATATCGTTCACATATTAGAAGAAAACGGCATTATCCTGACCAAGAAAATCATTAAGAATTAGAACAAAAACAAATAGCCAAACTTTACTAGTTTGGCTATTTGTTTTTAAAACTTTCTATTCGATTTTGTTAAGCACTTCTGGATTAGATCTCCTGAAATGCATGTAAGATTTCATAAATACTCTTTACCAAATCTAACTTATGATCTCCTTCTGGAGCTTCTTCTATGTATTCACTCACATCATGAAAAGCATCAATTAAAGACTCATTATCAAACGGTCCCTCCATATTCTCTAAAAGTGTAAGAACTTCTAAAGCTGTCATGTAATCACCTTCTACTGCTAGTTTAGAAAAAACATGAAGATCATCAGTAGGATTCATTCCACTGCTCCACATACAAGCTACTAACTGCTGCTGATAAGGCGCAAATTCTTCTAACTGAAGCTTATCTACAAAAAGATCTTCCATGTCCCCTATTTTCAACTCTGACAGTTGTCTCAGTACTTCGTTCTTTACATCATCAGAATCACTATGAGCCAATAGCTCAATTACAGGAGCTACCATATCTCGGCTTCCGTCTTCACTAATTTTAGCCAAAGCAGCCAAAACCACTTTCTCATCTGAACTAAATAATTCTGTCTTAAGCGTATTATTTGTTCCTTTTTTTTCTTCGATCATTATCTGTGTTTCATAGAAGTGGGTACAAATATAATTCTGCTATTTAGATTTATAACCCGTTTCTTTGATAATATGTGCTAATTCTGCCAGCATCATTCCAGTAGCACCCCATACTATATGCCCATCAATCGTGTAATGCTTCACCTTCATTCTCTCACTCCCACCGCTCACTTCTACTTTAGATTCTGATACTGCGTCCTCTTTTAAAATATCACTGAGCTTGGCATGAATAACCTCTTTCACTTCTATTGGATCAGGAATAATCTCCTGATCATTCAACGCCACTGCCACATATGGATAAACCAAAAAATTACTGGGCGGTATATACATGGTAGAAAGCTCTCCTATAATTTCTACTTCCGAGGACTTTATTCCTAGCTCTTCATTGGCTTCTCTTAAAGCAGTTTCTATGAAGTTTTTATCATTCTCTTCTCTCTTACCTCCAGGGAAACCCACTTGAGCACTGTGCACCCCTTTATAGGAGTTTCTGAGCATCAGATAGAAATTCCACTCCTCGTTTATTCTGAATAATAGACAAAGGACGGCACTCTCTTTTACATGTTCTTTATCTCTTAAAATTTCCGCGGCAGTCTTTCTATCATAATTCATTAAAGTACTATGAGCTTTTTCTGCAGGTAATTTTTTCTCGAATCTCTTTTTTAAATCGTCTATTAATTCCATCTTTCGAGGCTAAAAGTAATCATCAAAAGTGCCCGTTTATAGTTTAAGTGACGACATATCATTTCCTCATCCTTCTTTAGCAGCTGAAGATGGATTATTGGCCGTAGGTGGAGATCTTCAAATAGAACGATTACTTCTAGCATATGAAAATGGCATTTTCCCATGGTTTAATGAAGAAGACCCGCCACTTTGGTGGTCACCTCCTATGCGTGCAGTTATTTTTCCTAATGAATTAAAAATTTCTAAAAGCATGAAGCAGGAGCTTCGAAAACCAGGTTATGAAGTTCGATTTAACACTGATTTTTCTAGCGTCATTAAAAACTGTCAGCTCATCCGAGCCGATCAAGAAGGCTCATGGATAACTGAAGAATTTATACTGACATATACTGAACTTCATAATATGGGAATAGCTCACAGCGCTGAAACTTATTATAACGATGAGTTGGTGGGTGGTTTGTATGGATTAACCATGGGTGATATTTTCTGTGGTGAAAGTATGTTTACTAAGCGTAGCAATGCTTCTAAAATAGCTATGATAAAATTAACCGAACGTCTTATCGAAAAAGGATACGAATTAATCGACTGTCAAATCACCAATCCGCACCTAGAAAGCTTAGGATCGAGGGAAATTCCAAGGGCAGACTTTTTAAATACACTGTATAAGTCATTAAAAAACAGGAAATCCACAGATTTTTAAGATTAATTCACTAAGCCAAGTGACTGTTAATAAGTGTAATTACAACACTATTAACAATTGGTTAAGAAATTGTCAATAATTAGTCCGTTGAAAACTTAAATCTCTAGTTATGCACTATTACATTTCTGTCTCTTATACACATCTCCGAGCCCACGAGACCTCTCTACATCTCG
>CAJXOV010000006.1 GCA_913057815.1 uncultured Flavobacteriales bacterium | reverse complement strand
GAGATGTAGAGAGGTCTCGTGGGCTCGGAGATGTGTATAAGAGACAGGAGTTTATATAGTTAAGCGTAGCAAAAACAAAAGTTTAACTTAATGCACTTCAGTTAGAGAATTGTTTCACATTAGATTGTTGGAATAACCAGAATTAAGTCCTATTTTTGCACGCTCAAAAATTATTAACAATATGTTCGCAATAGTAGAAATAGCAGGGCAACAGTTCAAAGTAGAGAAAGACCAGCGAGTTTTTGTTCACCGTTTGGAAACTGAAGAAGGAAAAAAAGTTGATTTCAACAATGTCCTTTTAGTTGAAGATGGTGGAAAAACTACAGTTGGCGCCCCAGCTATCAGTGGTGCAGTTGTTTCTGCCAAGGTTGAAAGACACCTGAAAGGAGACAAGGTTATCGTTTTCAAGAAGAAAAGAAGAAAAGGATACAAAAAGAAGAATGGTCACAGACAGTATCTTACTGAGCTTACTATCGAAAAGATAGCGCTTACAGGTGGTAAAGCTGCTCCTAAAAAGGAAGCTAAACCAGCTGCTAAGAAAGAAGAAGCTGCAGCTGCTGCTCCTAAAGCAGCAAAGAAAGCTGAAGGTGCAGATGATCTAAAAAAAATTGAAGGAATAGGACCTAAGTGTGCTGAGCACTTGAATGCTGGTGGTATTCATACATTTGATGATTTAGCTAAAGCTAAACTTGCTGATGTAAAGGATATTTTAGAAAAAGCAGGACCTAGATATAATATTATAGACCCTACTACTTGGGCAGAACAAGCTACTTTAGCTTCTGCAGGTAAATGGGATGAATTAAAAGTACTCCAAGACGAACTTGACGGAGGAAAAAGAAACTAATTATAATTTCTAAAAACTTAAAACCATGGCTCATAAGAAAGGTGTCGGTAGTTCTAAAAACGGTAGAGAATCACAAAGTAAAAGACTAGGTGTCAAAATATTTGGTGGTCAATCTATTATTGCCGGGAACATTATAGTAAGACAAAGAGGAACAACACATCATCCAGGTGATAACGTAGGTATGGGTAAAGATCACACTTTATTTGCGCTTACTGATGGAAAAGTTGTATTCAGAAAGAAACGTGATAACAGATCCTTTGTATCAATAGATCCAGCTTAAGGTAGTTCTGTTAAATAATAATACTATTAAATCCCTGAACTGCTATCAATGCGGTTCGGGGATTTTTTTTAAAATATAGTTATGCTCGAGATAAATAAATTAAGAGAGAATGTTTCAGGAGCTATTGAGTTACTGAAAACTAGAAATAAAGATTTTACTTCTGAGGTTAACAGTGTAATAGCTGCTGATGATAAAAGGAAGTCCATTCAAGTAGAGTTAGATGCTACGTTAGCTGAAAGTAATGGATTGTCTAAGCAGATCGGTGATCTTTTCAAATCAGGAAAGGCCAGCGAAGCTCAGGAGCTTAAAGCTAAGACTGCGGTTTTAAAAGAAAAGAGTCATGCTTTAAAAGAGGAAATGCATTCTATGGAAAAGCAGATTAAGGAAATTCTGTACTTGATTCCTAATGTTCCTAATCTAACTGTTCCAGCTGGAAAAGATGATTCAGATAATGCTAAGATTGACGAAGAAGGAACAATGCCTGATTTACATGCCGAGGCACTTCCTCATTGGGAAATTGCTGATAAATATGGCCTTATTGATTTTGAACTAGGCGTAAAAATCACCGGTGCTGGTTTTCCTGTTTATAGAGGGAAGGGAGCTAAGTTACAGAGAGCATTGATCAACTTTTTTATAGATGAGGCTTCTGATGCTGGATATGAAGAAGTGATTCCTCCACATTTGGTAAATGAGGCTAGTGGAATAGGTACAGGACAATTGCCAGATAAGGAAGGTCAAATGTATCATACTGAAGTTGATAATCTTTATTTAATTCCTACAGGTGAAGTTCCAATTACTAATATTTATAGAGATGTAATAATAAAAGAGTCTGAGTTTTCTCATAAGCTATGTGGTTACACTCCCTGCTTTCGTAGGGAAGCTGGTTCATATGGTAAAGAAGTAAGAGGATTAAATAGACTTCATCAATTTGACAAAGTTGAAATAGTTAGAGTAGAACATCCAGATAACTCTTATGCTGTTTTAGATGAAATGGTTGAGCATATAAAAGGACTTTTAAGAAAACTGGAACTCCCTTTTAGAACACTAAGATTATGCGGTGGAGACTTAGGTTTTACAGCTGCATTAACATTCGATTTGGAAGTATACAGCGCAGCTCAAAAAAGATGGTTAGAGGTAAGCTCTGTTTCTAATTTTGAAACATATCAAGCCAATAGGCTGAAACTTAGGTTTAAGAACTCTGAAGGGAAGTCACAGTTGGCCCATACTCTTAATGGGAGCGCATTAGCTTTGCCTAGAATATTGGCCGCATTATTGGAAAACAATCAAGATGAAAAGGGTATAAGAATACCAGAAGCATTAGTTAAGTATACTAGGTTTGACTATATTACAGAGTAGGATTTGGCATAATTTATGACCATTGAATGTGTGAAGTTTGTAACTTCCTTTAAGTCTATTTATATGATTCAAAACATGAAATTATCAGTATTAGTTTTTTTAGCCAGTCTAGTGTTTATGTCATGTGGTTCTCCTCTTGAAACTGCAGATGACGTAAAGAGTATTGATGCCCTTTTAACTGAAGTTTCAAAGGCTAAATTGGAATTCGATAATCTACCACATATCGAAATTACTGAACGTTTAGAGGAAATTAAGAAGACTATTACTTTTGTTGAAGAAGCTTCTGGAGGAGAAATAAATAGAGAAAACGGGCTGTTGTTGGATAACTACAGATCAACTAAATCTATCGTTAAAAGATTCGGAAGTCGTACTAGTCAGATGCGTGTTGAGTTTGACAGGACTAAATCTCAATTGGAGAATTTCAAAGAGGCTTTACAGGATAAAGCTACACATGATAAAAATAGCACCGCTATTACTAAAGAGTATATATCTGAAAACATGAATAAGGAGAAAGAGGCCGCTTCTACCTTAATCAATAGTGTGGAAGAACTAAAAAATAGAAGTATTCGTTTTATTGAAAAGAATCAGGAAAAGTCTGATGCTCTTGCTCCATACTTGAATAGTTTAAAATAAATGAGTTTAAAAGTAATTATAAGCGTAGCAATTTTCTTTTGCAGTGTTGGTATGTCAGCTCAGGAAACGGATCTGGATCTAGCTGAGTATTACTTCAAAGAAGGACAGTTTGCATCTGCTAAGCTTTATTATCAAGATATTTATAAAAAGAATACTACTAATAGAGTTCACGAGAAGTATCTCCAAACTTTAATAGCCTTAGAGGAATATGATGAGGCAGAAAAAATCGCCAAAAAGAAACTGAAAAGAACCATTGATAAAGCCAAAGGACATCAGGATTTAGGAATTCTTTATAAGACTATCGGTGATTATGACGCCTCTGAGGAACAGTTTGAGTTGGCTGTTAAAGAGCTTCAGTCAGGCAGGAGTAATGCTAGTAAATTAGCTCGTGAGTTCATTAATATGTCTGAATTCGAATTTGCAGAAAAAACTTATTCTAAGGCCAAAAAGATATCTGTAGATGGCTATCCCTATTATTATGAGATGGCTAATTTAAAGGGTCAAATGGGTGATCATGAACAAATGGTAGATGAGTTTTTAAATCTTCTTGAAGCGTCTCCCAATTATGTTCAGAGTGTTCAGAATAGCTTTAATAGAACTTTGAATGTTGTAGAGAATGAAGACAAGGCTGAAATGTTAAAAGGGAAGCTCTTGGCTAAAATTCAGAAGGTTCCTGAAGAACCGATCTTTAGTGAATTACTGATTTGGTTGTTTCAGCAAGAAAAGAACTTTTCCGGAGCTTTGGTACAAGCGAAAGCTTTGGATAGGAGATTACAGGAGGATGGATTAAGAGTATTTAACCTTGGGCAGCTAGCCAAGAAAAATGAAGACTATAACACGGCTAAAGATGCATATGAATATGTAGTTAGCAAAGGCCCTTCAAATTCATATTACATTTCTTCTAGACTCGAATTGCTAAAAACACTGAAAATTCAAGTCACTTCGAGTTTTAATTATAGTGGAGAAGATATAATTGAATTGGAGACGGCTTACAAGGATGCTCTGCTTGAATTAGGTGAGTCTAGCTCAACTGTAATGATGATGAAAGAGCTGGCTCACGTTCAAGCCTTTTTTGGGAATAAATCTGAGGATGCCATTGATGTATTAAACAGAGCGCTTGAAATTCCTGGAGTATATGATAATATAAGATCACATTTAAAGCTTGAATTAGGAGACATATTAGTTTATGAAGGCAATGTATGGGAAGCATCATTATTATTCTCTCAAGTAGAGTTAGATTTTAAAGAAGATGCTCTTGGGCATGAAGGAAAGTTTAGAAATGCCCGTGTTTCATATTTTACTGGTGATTTTGAGTGGGCTCAATCTCAACTAGATGTATTGAAAGCATCTACTTCGAAGTTAATAGCTAATGACGCTTTGGACTTGTCTCTGTTAATCACTGATAATTTGGCGTTAGACACGATTTATAAACCAATGGAGCTTTTTGCTCAGGCTGATTTATTCATATATCAAAATCAGTTGGATTTAGCAATTGAAAAGGTAGACTCGATTCTTTCTGAATATCCGGCCCATAGTTTAACCGATGAAATTCATTATTCTAAATATAGAATTTTCATGAAGAAAGGTCAATTTGAGAATGCTGCCGATCAATTAGATCAGATTCTGTTGTTTTATTCCGAGGATATAGTAGCTGATGATGCCGTATTTAGTTTGGCTGAGTTAAATGAAACCGTTTTCAATGATACGGTTAAGGCGAGTGAGCTTTATGAGCTTATTCTAACCGATTATACTAATTCTCTTTATGCTATTGAGGCTAGGAAAAGGTTCAGGAGACTTAGGGGTGATGTGATTAATTAAATAATCGTGGTGCCGAATTCTTCTGATAGTTTAGACTTCACCTTGTCTAAGTGAACTTTCTTTAAAAGGATTTCAGCTAACTTGTTGTCATCAAGATCTTCTCCTGTTTTTAACTGTTCTTGAAGTTCGTTACTTCGTATTCTGATATGCTTTAGCTTAAGTCTGAAGATGACATCTTTTACAGCTTTTTTTAACTTCATATCCTCAGTCTCAGGGTATACCTTGTGCTTGTCAGTCCAATTCTCACTAAGCTCATAAGCTTCAGCTAATATGTCAGCACATAGCTTACTTACCTCTAAATTTTCATTTTTTGATAAATGCCTAGGTTCGAGGAAGTCATTGTTTTCAAGAGCTCGAGAGTATTCGTTAATAATTGTTTTGCAACGCTCATCAATGAGGGTAACCTGATCTACCTGTAACTCTTTGATTAAGTATTCAGCCACTGTAACCTTAATACTTTCAGGTTTCTCCTTACTATCCTCTACATTATTATCAAAATATAAAATTCGATTTCCGTATGTTAATAGAATCCTTACCAAGTCTTTCTCCTGCTCAAAACAGGACAGAGAGTTGGTTTTAGTGTTATCAGGAATTCCACTTTTGTCTTGCAGCTGTTTAGGGAGTTCAGGCTGGGAATAGTTGTTTTCCTTTTTTATTTTGACTCTTAGAAGAGTATTGATCTCAGAGATTAGAACGCTCTCTTGAATATCCATTAACCGACTGCATTCTTTCAGGTAGATTGAGCGTTTAATAGCATCAGGGATATAGGAAATCGATTCTACAACATCTCTTATTAATCCAGCTTTTTTTATCGGGTCGTTGTTGGCCTCAGTAAGAAGTAAATCAGTTTTGAAAACCATGAAATCCTTCGAATTTTCACTTAAAAATGTAGAAAACTCTTCTGTTGAAAGCCGTTGTGAATATGAGTCTGGATCTTCTCCTTCAGGAAACAATACTACCTTCACATTCATGCCATTCTTTAATAGAAGATCTATTCCTCTAAAAGCGGCCTTTATACCTGCAGCATCTCCGTCAAATAGTATCGTAATATTTTGAGTGTACCTCTTTATTAATTTTATTTGGCCCTCAGTAAGAGAGGTACCAGAGCTCGAGACTACATTTTCAATTCCGTTTTGATGAAGAGCTATCACATCTGTATATCCCTCTACTAAATAGCACTCGTCTTTTTTAAGAACTGCATTTTTCGCCTGGTACAACCCGTATAGAACCCTACTTTTATTGTAAAGATCGTTTTCAGGTGAATTGAAATACTTGGCTATTTTTTTATCTTTTCTTAGAGTTCTACCCCCAAACCCTATTACTTTTCCGCTGACATTGTGAATTGGAAATATGACTCTTCCTTTATAAAAATCAAATGGTTGTCCTCCAGTATCTTTTGAGAGCCCACTATCCAAAAGGTACTTAAGTTTATAACCTCTTGCTAAGGCAGTCTTGGTGAATTCATGTCCTTTGTCTGGACAATAACCAAGATTGAATTTTCTTATTATATCTTCTCTAAATCCTCTTTCATAGAAGTAGCTTAAGCCAATAGCTTTTCCTTCTTCAGTTTCTTGAAGAGTATTTATGAAGTATTTTTCTGCGAAGGCGACTACAACGCTGATACTTTCTCTATCATTTTGTTGTTCAACTTGTTCTTCGGTGAGCTTTTCTTCAATGATTTCGATGCCATATTTCCCAGCTGCCCATCTTAGAGCTTCAGGATAAGTCATTTTTTCATGCTCCATTAAAAAGCTGATGGCATTTCCACCTTTCCCAGTAGAGAAACACTTGAAAATTCCTTTGGAAGGGCTTACATAGAATGAAGGAGTCTTCTCATCAGTAAACGGACTTCTCGCCTTAAAATTAGCTCCTGATTTTTTTAAATGAACAAATTCGCCAATAATGTCCTCTATAATGAGGGCATCAAATATTCGATCTATGGTTTCTTTATTAATCATTTAAGTAAACTCAACTGTAAATTGGAAAGTTTTTTTGTGACAATTTTTAGGAAGGATAAAGATATAAATGAATAAGATTCCTTCCACATTTATTAATTGATAGCTTTTGAATTTTATAGATTATTCTAAGAGAATAATTATATCTTTACTTTTAGACCGTTTAGTTTGAAAAATCTCATATATATACTATTGATCTTTTTTATATCGTGTGATGATAGTTCTCCCTCTGAGAATTCGCCATCCAGTGCTGATAGTATGATAGAATCTAACAGTCTTAGTGATATCCATGGTACAAGTATCGGAGATGATATCAATTATGTGATGGATAAGATTAGACCTCATATAGTGTCGGAAATGCCGGATGAGGTTACGGCTCGAATTCCATTAAACATTAAGGATTCTACTTTTTATGATATTGACTATGATTTTAGAGATGGAATGTTGTACAGTATAGACTTAGATATCTTCCCTAAAGACCTTAAGGATTGTAAAATTCTTTTTACTGAATTTCAAAATTATTATGACAAGTCTTATGGAAAAGGGAGTCAGGATGAAGGGTATGTTGTGTGGTATACAAAGACCAAGGATGGTGATGATCTTGAAATAAGTATGATTGATGAAAGTTCAGCTCATAAGAAGCCATACTTAGCCATTACGTTTTATCAAGAAGACGGAATAGCAGATTAGATGAAATCAAAAGTACTTTCAGTTAAAGATCTTAGCATTTCCTTTTCAAAAGATGAAACTTGGAACCAAGTCTTGAAGAATATTTCGTTTACCGTTAATTCAGGTGAAACTTTGGGGATTGTTGGGGAGTCTGGTTCTGGAAAGTCAGTGTCTTGTTTAGCTCTTCTGGGATTGTTACCAAAGAAATTGTCCAGAGTTGATAATGGCGTTGCAACGCTATCACTAGGAAGTCATGAACATAACCTCTTAGATGGCTCGACATCTTCATTAGAATTAAGAGGGAGTCACGTAGGTATGATTTTTCAAGAACCTATGACCAGTCTTAACCCTCTTTATACTTGCGGAAATCAGTTAGTAGAGGTGGTGCAGAAGCACTTGAAATTAACTCATGCTGAAGCTTTAGCATTGGCAGAGGAATGGTTTGAAAAAGTAGAACTTCCAAACCCTAAAAGAGTTCTATCCTCGTACCCTCATGAATTAAGTGGAGGTCAACGACAACGTGTTATGATAGCCATGACCATGAGTTGTAAGCCTAAGCTCTTGATAGCAGATGAACCTACTACAGCGTTGGATGTTACTGTGCAAAAAAGTGTGTTAGATTTAATATCAAAATTACAAGCGGAGAATAATACGGCTGTAATCTTCATTTCTCATGACTTAGGAGTAGTCAAGAACATAGCTGATAATGTCTTAGTTATGAGACAAGGTGAGATGATAGAATTTAATAATTCTAAAAAGTTATTTGAAAGCCCACAACATAACTATACTAGAGGTCTGATAGCGTGTAAACCAGAAAACACACTTAAAGAGAATCGGTTATTAACGGTGAATGAGGTGCTTAAAGGGAACCTAAGTCCTTCATTAAGGAATTCTACTTTTTTAAATAAAGGAGATGTTCTTTATAAGGTTAAAAACCTTAATAAAAGTTATGTCAAAAGAACAGGCTTTATTAAAAAGACGTCTACAATTGTGGAAGCAGTAAAAGATGTTTCCTTCGAAATATTAAGAGGTGAAACTTTAGGTCTAGTGGGTGAGTCAGGGTGTGGTAAATCAACTCTAAGTAAAATACTCACAGGGTTATTGGATGCTGATAGTGGAGTTTTAGAGTATGAAGGAGTAGACATATCTTCATATGATCAAAAGGACTGGAAAAACCTAAGAGGAAAAATTCAGTTTATTTTTCAAGATCCATTTAGTGCCTTAAACCCTCGTATCTCAGTTGAGAAGTTGATTCTTGAGGTTTTGATAAAGCACCAACCTTCACTTAATAATCATGAAAGAGAGGAGCTTATATTGAAACTAATCATGGATGTGGGATTAACGAAAGAGAGCTTGTTCAAATACCCACATCAATTTAGTGGTGGCCAAAGACAAAGGATCGTAATAGCTAGGGCTTTGGCAGCTAAACCTGAGTTTATAATAGCCGATGAATCAGTTTCAGCGTTAGATGTTTCTGTCCAGGCTCAAGTTCTTAATCTACTAAATGATCTAAAGTCAGAGTACAATTTGACTTTTCTTTTTATTTCTCACGATCTTTCGGTAGTACATTATATGAGCGATCATGTTTTAGTGATGAACGAAGGGGTTATAATTGAACGTGGGTCTTCTGAAGAAATATATAATAACCCTCAAAAAACCTACACTAAAAGATTATTGGAGTCTATGTATTCCTAATAGGGTTTTACTAAGTAATCCTTCTGGTTTAAAACTGCCAATCCTATACTTATTTCGCTATCTTTGTGAGGATTATACCTTAATAAATTTATACCTATGAAACGTCTTTATACCTACTCGGTTTTAGCCACTTTTTTGTGCCTTGCCAGTTTTTCGAGTATTTCTTTTGCTCAAACGGGAATCTTTCAATCCTATGTTACCTTGGATTATAACGGATCTTTAAAATATTTGGATGACGATAATGCATTTAATCCAAAGGGAGTTAACGACCTTGATGGTCATTTCTTAGGTACTTTTAAATCTAATGATGTATTTGAACTAGCAGGAGCAGATATTCATACATTTAAAAACGTTGGAGCGGGAAATGATGTTACAGGAACAGAATTAAACTATTCAGTGTATAAAACAGGAGGAAGTCCTTCTTTTACCTCTACTTCTCTTGGGTTTTGTTGTAACAGTGGAAACGCCTTGTGTATAGATGGTGTAACTATCTGTGACACTGGTGGTGGAGCAGGTGATCAAAAATGGTTTTTGGAATCATTAGGGGTTGACTTACTTTCTGGATTAGATCCAGGTGATTATACTTTGGAGGTGTTTTACAAAGCATATACTAATTTAGGAGATAGGTTTAATAGCAATGGAGGTTCTAATTTTAAAGCCACCTTTACTGTAGGTACGGAAGGTTTCTCAGATGGTGATTTAACCTCTGGGACTGTTTGGAGTGGTGAGACTTCAAGTTTTGCTATTCTGGATCCAACATCTCTTTCTGGAAATGGAAGTAATAGTAATATTAATGGTGCTACTGAAATTAATGATGAAGTTTTGGTTTCAAATGCATCTACAGCAGATGCCGTCATTACTACGCCATATACAATGGCATATGGATCATGGCAGTTTTCTATAGCTACAGGTAGTGCTTGGAATACTTCTAACATCAATGGGTTAAAAGTTTATTTAATAAGTGATACAGATAATGTTACTGATTTAAAAGATGGGACAACTGATTTTAATGGTTACGTAGTAGAATTTGGAATTTCAGGTACTACAGATACTTTCACATTAGTTAAAGTGTCAGGGTCTACTAAAACAGATATTGTAACCACTGCATACCCCGGCACATTAGGCCTGTTTGACGGATATAGACTAAGAGTTACTCGAGACTATTCTGGAAATTGGGAGCTTTTTGCTGACCAAGGATTTGATGGTCCAGCTGCTTCTACTTCTAGAGGAACGGCTACGGATAATGATATCAAGACCTCTTCTTTCTTTGCTTTAGGCACTGAAATTACTGACGTAGACAATAGTAGAAGAGGATATTTTGATAATATTTCTCTTAACTCTAACACTGAGATTTCATTTGATAGCTCTTCATCTGATAATGATGAAACAGATGGAAGTGTTGTTGTAAATTTAGATATAGCTAATCCTAGCCTTGTAGATGCTTGTACTGCCGATGTGGTATTAATCAAAGGTGATCCTAGTAGAATTGACAGTTATTCAACGCAGAGCTTTACATTTCCAGCGGGGTCTTCTGCATCTCTACCCTTAACGATTAACATTACAGATAATGATGATTGTGATTACAACACTAGCATTGTTTTAGAAATTCAGTCTGTTTCTGGTGGGATTAATGCTTCAGTACATCCGCAGTCTACATTTACATTGAATTTGACTGATGATAATACTACTTTAGAAAATGATGTAAACGATGATTTTGAAGATGGAGATTTAATAGGATGGACTGGAGAAACTTCTTTGTTTACTAATGTTGCTTCATCAGAATTATCTGGTTCGCAAGCTTTATACGTAAATAACACCTTAGGAGATAATATTTCTTATTTGGTAAAACCAAATACAATTAGAGATTTGAAAGGTGGGGTGACTACTTGGAGAGTTTCTGTTAGTACTCCAGGTCTTAGGGATCCAAATGATTTAAACAGATTTACTGTTTTTCTTTCAAGTAATGGAAATGATCCTGCAGACACTGGGATTCAGGGATATGCCATAGCAGTAAATGAAGGCGGAAATACTGATGATAGACTTAGACTTTACAGAATTGATAGTAACACCTCTGCTACGGAACTAATAAAGTATGAGGTGCCAAGTGGTTGGAGTAATTTCGACAATTTTGCTATTGAAGTTACACGAGACGAAGCTGGAAATTGGGAAATGTATGTGAATGATCAAGTAGATTTTACAGCTTTAATTCCAGCAGACGCTATAAATATGCCAGTGTTGGATAATACGTATGATTTTATGGGAAGCTCAATTTTAGTTTCACATCAAGATCAAACTGATTGGGAAGTTTATTTTGATGATCTTTCTGTTACTCAGGAGTTTTGTAGTGGCGCTTACGAGACTACTGGAACAGGAAATTCATCAGGTTCAATTTGGCAGCTGGTAGGTACAGCCACTCCTGCTACTCCTCCGTTTAATAAATACACTGATATCATTGTTAAAGATGGAGATGTTTTAACTTTAGATTCAGATGTTAGAACTGGTGAAGTGACAGTCGAAACTTTAGGGGAGCTTAATTTAGGTATTGGAGATCATGAGGTAGAAATATTTGATGACTTAACTATAAACGGACTATTATCTTCTAACAAAGGAACTGTTTCCATGATTGGAAATCAGGCAGCTCAAATTGTATCTGGAACTGCTACTCCTGTCTTTTATCAATTCGATGTTTCTAATTCACTAGGAGTGAGTTTTAATACTGATGCTGACTTTTATGGGCCTATTCATCCTGAAAGTGGGACGATTAGTTTTGGAAGCCAAAACATAACTTTGGCTTCAGGTGATATAGGAGGAGAAATATTAACTGGTTCTATTGGTACTATTGAAACAGGAGCAGATGTTACTGGACAAATAACTATGGAGAGATATGTCGAGAATACCGAAGAAGGATATAGATTGATAGGAGTGCCTGTAACTGGCCAAACTGTGGCTTCCGCTCATGATGGAGATTTCCTTTTAACCGGATTTCCTGGTTCAGACTTTCCAGGTCAAGATTTCACTAATCTTAAGTATTATGATGAGACTGATCCTTCATGTAACTTAAACGATGGCTTTACTGATGTTACTAGTATGACTGAAACTATAGATGCAGAACAGGGATATTGGGCTTTCATGCCCCTCCAGGCTATGAACTATACTTTAAACTCTACAGGAGCATTTAACAAAGGAGATGTTACTGTTAATTTAGATTATACTACAGGATGTGATGCGCAGACCATCGGATGGAATTGTATAGCTAATCCATTCCCTTCAGCTATAGATATAGCTTCAAGCGAAATCGTTTTTGTGAATTGTCAACCTGATGTATATATTTTGGACCATACTTTAGGGTCAACTTGGAAAGGAGAGTATGTTTCATATGTAAATGGAGTGTCTATTAACGGAGGAAGTAATATACTTAGCTCTTATCAAGGTTTCTTTGTTAGAGCGACAGGTCCTGGAGCATCTATAACCTTTAAGGAAGGGTGTAAAGTAGATGATCAAGCTGGTTTCCTAAGATTCGATGATGTATCGAGAGTATTATTGAGGTTTTCAGTAAACTCAGAAAATCATAAATATGAAACAGTAGTTTCTTTCCATGACCAAGCATCAAATGAGTTTGATGATGAATTTGATGGATACTTTTTAGAATCTAACTCTATAGAAGATGGAGGATTAACATTATCTACTTTAGTTGGTGAAAACACTCTTAGTGTTAATACATTAAATTCTTTGTCGGAACCAGTTGTAATTCCATTTAGAGCTATTGTTCCTTTTCAAGGTGATTATACATTTAGATTAGATGCGTTGCAAAATATTTCAGAGAGCGTATGTCTAATAATCGAAGATCAAGAAACAAATGAGTTTTTTCCTATTCTAGAAGGAACGGAAATATTCTTCAATGCACCTTCTGATAATTATGAAACTGAAAGGTTTGTACTTCATGCATATCCAGGGGCAGATTATACTTCTTATATGGCGTCTTGTTCCGGAGATTCTGATGGCGTAATTGAGTTAAATGCACCATCATATTCTGATTGGAGTGTACAATGGTTTGATCAGGAAAATACATTGCTTAATGCAGAAACGGTAGGATTAACAAGTGTTTTATCTGGCGTCACGGCTGGAAGTTATCATGCTGTTCTTTCTAGTGAAAATGAAAACTGTTCTACAATCGAACAAAATATAACAGTATTTGAACCTGCAGCAGAATTACTACAAGTGAATGAAGTTCCATCGGTTTGTTCTGAAGATGTTGGTCAAGTAATAACAAATTTAGAAAATGCAAATCAATGGTATATTGGGGCATTTGAAGAGAGCTTATTAATAGCTGAAAGTTATGGAGAAGGAACAGTTTCTCTTGGTGATTTACCTGGGGCAGTGTATACTCTAGTAATAGAGTCAGAATGTATATCAGAAGAGATTATCGTAGATTTAAGAGATGAAAACGCTGTAGTAACATCATTTGAAAGTCCTGTTGAGGTTATGCTAAACGAAATTTCAGCTGAATTTGTAGCGGTAAATACTAGTGAGAACGCTCAGTACTCAGAGTGGTTTATCAATGGGCTACTAGTTTCGGAAGAAGATGATCTCCTTTTAGAATTCTTGTCTCCAGGAGATTATGAAGTAAGGTTAGTTACCTCGAATGAATTTTGTTCAGATGAATCGGTTCAGGTGGTGACAGTTTCTGCTGCTGATAACGTTAATGAAAATACTCTCGTTTTTGAAGTTTTAAATTTAAAGGAAGGCCTTCAAATAAATGCTAATCAGGATTTTATAGGCGTTTCGATAGCATTGTATGATGCTTCTGCTAAGGTTGTTTTCAGTGAGAATCTAAATAGTCAATCCAAGACTTTTTTAATGAATAAATTGTCTGTAGGTATATATACATTGGTGATTTTAGAGAATGAAGACCCGATTTTGATTCAGAAAATATTTAGATAGTATACGCTTCATTTGCATATGATTAAGCCTCGGAATTCTGGGGCTTTTTTTTGCAACACTTTTGGCGGTTGTTCGTATATCCTATAGAATACTAATCTATATACCTGTCTCATATACACATCTCCGAGCCCACGAGACCTCTCTACATCTCGTATGCCGTCTTCTGC
>CAJXOV010000005.1 GCA_913057815.1 uncultured Flavobacteriales bacterium | reverse complement strand
GATGTGTATAAGAGACAGACTTTAAGGTTTTAATTTTGTGAAGCAGATCCTCTGCTATTTTTTCTAAAGGTAAATAGTCCATTGTTTCTTAAAATAACAAAGATAAGTTCATAGACTATTGGAAAATAGAATGGGAGTTATAAACTATACAGCTCTTCTCTTAACTTCTTGGTAAGTCCTGAAACCACCAATTCATAAGAGTGCTGAGTGAGCTCTAAGATTAGTTGATTGGGTACATCTTTGTTTGTGTAAACAGAATTCCAGTGCTTTTTACTCATGTGGTAACCAGGGATAATCCCTTCATAAGACTCTCTAAGTTCTACGGCTTTTTCTGGATCACATTTTAAATTTACTCTTTCAAAAAAATCTACGTTGAGGAGCGCAAACATTTTGCCCTGCACCTTAAAAACAAGTGTTTTGTTATCGAAAGGAAACTCTTCTGTTACTCCTTTTTTGCTAATGCAGGCCGTTCTGAATTCTTCTATGTTCAACTTACTTATAGATCTTAAAAGCCAACGTTAGTTCGTGTGTGCTGTCACTAAATGACTTTATACTGGAAGTAGTAATATCATAAGCATAACCAATAGAAATTTGATTGTTATGGTTATACCCTAAAAACATGGCTATAGCATCGTTGGTTCTGAATGTCCCTCCTAGCCAAACTTTATTATCATAAAGGACTCTTAGACTGAAGTCTGTTTTTAAAGGCACTGGTTTTACATACTTAGCTAGTATAGCTGGCTCAACCGCCCATTTGTCTGATACTTCAAGTTTGTACCCTGCCGTTACATAATAATGGTCTTCAAGCTTATTTTCTTCGGCTTGGATACTTTCGTAAAGATTCAAGTTGTTTTGAATAATTTGAGGAAGCGTTACTCCAAAATAGAAATTATCTCTATAGGCCAATGCCGAAAAACTGGCGTCAAAAACCATTTGTGTTCTTTTTTCAGAAAACAAGGCTGGATCATCATCTTGATCCAAATCTATTCTGGTTCCGTCTATTGAGAATTGCAACGCGCCTCCTGCTACTGAGAGACCTAGCTTCCATTCTGATGTCAAGTTTAAATGATATGCATAACTCAAGTTTACACCCATTCTTCTCGTAGGGCCGGCATTATCTGTAAATATAATTCCGCCTATTCCAATTTTTGGGTTTTTAGTAACCCCTTGAACTGACAGGTTAAATGTACGTGGTGCATCAGTTATTCCTGTCCACTGATATCGGTTTAACAATCGGGCTTCTACCACAGAGTCTTTGCCTGCAAACGCAGAGTTAATGGTGTAATTATTCAGCATAAACTGACTAATCTGTGGCAATTGTTGACTGAATGATTCGAAAACCAATACAGCCAAAAAGCTGAGTAAGATGGCTAGTTTCTTCATTATCTTAATATTGTTACAGGCCCGTCAATGGTAAGTTGAAGGTCTGGTTCGTTAATGTCAATTACATAATAATAGGTTCCTATCGGCAGAATATCTCCGTTATAAGTTCCATCCCATGGCTGGTCATATCCTGCGGTATAAAAGAGTTCTTCTCCCCACCGATTATATATCCAAACTTCTATAGACGGATAGTTTTGGTAATTTCCAATTACCCAAACATCATTTATATCATCACCATTGGGAGTAAACCCAGAGTGAACATCTATTTCAGGGTATAGAATAACTGACATTGAATCAGAACTAGTACACCCTTCTGGGCTGGTTACTGTTATTACAAAATTTTGAATATCGTTAGTTACAAAATGTGATGGGTTAAAAGCGGTGCTGTCATCCAAAAGAGTCCCCGGAGCCCATAACACGGTGTTGAAGTCATCTGTTGACGGGTTACCTCCTATGATAACATCTGTTTCGAGATACGCATCTATATCTTCTCCTGCTTCAGCCATGGGAAGTTCATAAATAATTACTTCGATAGTGTCTGATACTGAGCATGGGCCGTCTATTCCAGTTAGTACTAACTCATAGTTTCCTGGTTGTTCTTGGAATAATACCGTGGCTTCTGAAGAAATAACTTCTGTACTTGGTGGATTAGTCCACTCTAATGTTTCTGCTAACACTGAGGTTGGTTGAATTTCTTGAGGCGTTTCTGTAAAACACCACGCTATGGATTCAGGTAAGTCAATATTAACAGTGCCAATGGCAGGAAGTATAACAGAGCCAATTTGAACTTCACATGTATTCGCATCAGTAATAGTCAATTCATAGTCTCCCATAAATAGACCGGTAGGGTCTTCATCTTCCGATACCGTTTCTCCATTTAATACCCAAGAAATTAAATAATCAGGTGTACCCCCTGTAATAGAAATATCAAATGATCCATCACTACTAGTGGCACATGTGGTTCCAATAATATTATCTAAACTTACTTCTAATAAAGCAGGTTCAATAATCGGGAAGGAGTTAGAAATCTCACATCCCATACTATCAGTTAGAATAACTTCATAAGAACCTTCGGCTAGATCACTAATATCTTCATCTAAACTAAATGGTGTAGCATCTAATGTCCATTCTTGAGTATATGGAGTATAACCACCGGTGACATCTAGTGTAATTTCGCCATCATTCTCTCCGAAACAACTAATATTCAACAGTGACTCACCTAATACTAAAGGTAATGGGTCTTCTAACGCGTAGCAATCAGAGACAACACAACCTATGGCATCAGTTATTTCAAAACAATACTCGCCATCATTCAGGTCAATTATAATATCATCAGTAGATACAAAACCTCCTGGGCCTGTCCAAGAAAGGTCAAGATCTCCTACTCCACCTGAATAAATAATTTCAAGAGATCCGTTTTCATCTCCTGGACAAACTATAGGCGTTTCTAGGATTTCGACAATGATTTCTGGGTTGGATGTAATAGAGGCGTTGGTAGTAGCAGAGCAAAGACTCTCGTCAGTAACCTCAACAGAATATACGCCTGTAGCTAACCCTGTTACGCTTAATTGATCAGAAACAAATTCTAAATCACTATTCAACCATTCAACTACAAAACCTGGATCTCCTCCTGTTATCTCCAAATCAATTTGTCCTAGCTCATCAGCAAAACACACATTACCGAAAGCCGTGGTGTTTAATACAATTTGACTAAGTGAACTCACACATACCTCAGCAGTGTAAATACAGTTATTGTCATCTGTAACTTCTAAAGTATAACAGCCTTCTTCTAGGTCAGTTAAACTGGTTTCGTCTGAGACAAGTCCGTTTCCAGTCCAAGAAATTTGATATGGATTCACTCCTCCATTGATTACGATATCTATGGCACCTGTTCCTGTTTCTCCGAAACATATATTGGTAATCTCTATGTCTACTTCTAACTCATCTGTAGACTCTACATTGAAAGTTTCTATTAAAATACATCCGTTGTCATCTGTAATTATAACGGTGTAATCCCCTTCTAACAAATTATCTATATCTTCCTGATCACTTGAATAGTTTATAGGACCCGACCATTCAAAATTTAATGGGTCTGCCATATCAGAAACTGTTATATCAATAGCTCCGGTAGCTTCTTGAGCGCATAGAATATCAGTAATATCACCAACAACTTCACCTTGATTATTAGATAAGTTGACCTCAAGTGTTGTGAAACAATTAGCCGAATCAAAAACTTCCAAGTAATAGATTCCAGCTTCTAAATTCTCTAACAGTTGGTCTTGACCTATTATCACAGGTGTGCCTGTAGTAGAATACCAGAAATACGAGTAACCCATTCCAGACCCTCCAGATACATTAGCTGTCAATGAACCATCGCTTAATAAGCAATTTGGTTCTGATTGGTCAACATCTATGACTATTTCAAGCCCTTGGGTGATGATTATCGTTTCCTCATAGATACAATCAGCCGCATCTGTTACTGTTATAGTATATGTTCCTGGTACTACATCAGCCAAGTCTTCATTGTTACTAGATAGATCTCCTGTCCAAGAAAAAGAATAAGGTAGAACTCCGCCTGTTACATTTATGTTTATATCAGTAGAAGCTTCGTTTGAACATAAAAACTCACTAAAATCAATAGTAACTAGTAATGGTTGTTCCTCTATGACTGTGTAGGTTCCATCAGCGGTACAGTCATTCTCGTCTGTAACTACAACATTGTAATCTCCTGGTGTTAGATCTATTATTTCATTCGAAACTTCAAGTAGATCTGTCCAAAAAATATCATAAGGATCAGTTCCTCCAGTAATATCTAAAAGTATTTCTCCATCATCATTTCCATTACAACTAACATGTGTGATGGTTTCAGAAATAACCAGTGAGTCTGGAGAATCTACTATAATTTCTTGAAAAGTGTTACATCCTTCAGCGTCAGAAATAGCTGCAGTGTAGCTTCCTGAGGGTAGATTGGTTGGTTCATACTCATCATTTGGAATGAACACTAATCCACTCCAGGTTAAACTGTACGGCTCTGTTCCGCTAATTATAGTTACTGAAATGCTTCCATCTTCATCACCAAAACAAGTAACAGGTGAGGATACTACATCTATTAAAGCCGCATCTGAATCTGAAATTAATATGTCTTCAGAGATTTGACATCCTGCTGCATCTGTCAATTGAACAGAATACATTCCTGATGGCAAGTCTGTAATTGTTTCTAACAATCCTCCCATAATCAACACCCCATTTTCAAACCAAGAAATGTCTGTAATAAGGTTGTCTGAGGCTGGATTCACAGACATACTCCCTGTACTTTCACCACACATGGAGTCAGTTGAACTAACGTTAGGTGTGATTTCTGCTCCAGAATTAACCGTGATGATTTCTTCAGCTGTACAACCATTAATATCTTCTATGGATACATTATAATCTCCTGCTGCCAAATCAAAAATATTCTCATCGGATGAACTAAATGTGCCGTTCGACCATTCTATAGAATAATCTGGTGTTCCCCCTGAAATCGAAATTTCAATTGATCCGTTTTCATCTTCAAAACATGTTTCATTTTGAAGGTTATCTGTTACTATTTGAAGATCGTCTGTTTGATTAATTGTATATACATCAGTGAACTCACAACCCAACTCGTCAGTGGCAATTAGTGTGTACTCACCAGCTTCTAAGTTTTCTATGTCTTCAGAAGGGCTTGAAAAACCATTGTCTGGGTTGCTCCAGTTGTAATCTACGTTTCCTGTTGTATTGGTTAAGGAAATTTCAATGGCTCCAGTGTTTTCTCCACTGCAACGCACGTCTTGAATTACATCAGATGCCTCAAGGTTATATGGTTCTGAAATTTCAAAATCTACAGATAAAGCACATAAATTAGCGTCAGATATCTGCACAGAATAGCTTCCAGGTGTTATGTCTATAGCACTCAACTCATCGTTATCTGCTAATCCTGGCCAAACAATACTGTATGGAGACGTACCTCCTGTGATTGTTAGGTTGACTTCTCCCGTAGCCGTAAAACACTCCGGTTGGATTATTTCGGCATCAACAATGAATTCGTTTATTAGATTTATCTCATACGTTTCTTCTATAGAACATCCATTTTCATCAGAAACTAGTATGGTATATACTCCTGCTGTTAAGTCAATTAAGTCAGTTTCTCCATCTGCATCTATCCCTGTCCATGTAATAACTGGCGTACCAGTTCCACCTGTAACTTCTACTGAAATAGTTCCTAAATCACCAAAACAGGTTGGTTGAACTATCACCTCTTCTATTTCTAATTGGTCAGGTGCTTCAATAATATAATCTTCGGTAAGCACACAGTCATTGGCATCAGTTACCGTAATGCTATAATTCCCCTCTGGTAAGTCGGCCAGGTTAGTAGCACCGGGAGCGTTGACCCCTGTCCATATTATAGTGTAAGGCTCTACTCCTCCTGAAATAACGACATCTATAGTAGCTAAATCATCCGAACAATCTAATAGAGAAATCGTTTCTGTTATAACTAATAAAGGTGGTTCACTAACCTGTAGAACAGTGTTAAACTCACAACCTTCATCATCAACAATTAGAATTTCATAGATGCCTGATGGCAACCCTGTTTGCACAAGATTATCGTCTAACGGAATCGGAGCTGTCCAAGTAATCGTAAGTGGGTCGGTAGCGTTATTTACTTCTATAGAAATAGATCCTTCTGATTCTCCAAAACATTCGTTATCCACTACATTTAAATTCACACTCAGTATTCCTGGAGGTAAAATTGTATATGTGTCTTGGAAGACACAATCGTTCGCGTCTGTAATGGTAATGTTATAATCGCCTGGAGCTAGGTTATCAATAAATGTTTGGTCTGGCGCTGCTAACTCCGCCCATTCAATTGAATAAGGCTCATTTCCTCCTGTAATTTCTACATTTATACTTCCTGTAGTAGCTCCGGTGCATCCTGGGGATATGACCGTTTCATTTACTGTTATTTCTTCAGCCTCAATAACTTCATATGGAATAATAACTTGACATCCATTGGCATCGGATACATTTACTGTATATGTGCCAGCTGGAACATCCACATCAGTTAACCCATCAGCATTAATTTCTAACCAAGTAATGGTGTATGGCTCTACTCCACCAGTTATATCAATATTAATGTTTCCTTCTTCCTGGAAACATAAAGGATGAGTTAAAGTTTCTGTTATTACAATCACTTCTGGTTCTTGTATTTCAAACTGAGAGCTAAATTCACATCCGTCAGCATCTGAAACAGTTACTTCGTATACTCCTGCAAATAGATTTTCTTGGACTAGTTGATCATCAATTATAGGTGTCCAAACCGCGGTGTAAGGTTCTAATCCTCCTGTAGCTTCTAAAGTGATTGAGCCCGTGTTTTCTCCGCTGCACAATGCATCGGTAACTTCACTATCCACTGCCAAAACTCCTGGTTCAGTGATCGTGTAAACGAACTCAGTTGAACAATCAACGGCATCTGTAATTTGAATAGTATAATCTCCTGGAGTAAGGTTTTCTATTAAAGTTTGATTGGGTGCTGTAATTTCTAACCATATAAAACTGTAGGGTTCTGTTCCCCCGGTGATTTCGGTTATTTCTATTGACCCTAGTGTTCCTTCACAACCGGGTTGGTTTAACAGTTCCGTCACATTTATTTCATCGGGAGAAATTATCTCATAACTTACAGTTACCTCACACCCATTGGCGTCTGCTACTAAAACATCATATGTTCCTGGAGAAAGATCTGTAATGGTAGTTTGATTGTCTGCAGTTACTCCTGTCCAAGTTATAGAGTAAGGTTCTACACCACCCTGAATATCCAAGGAAATACTTCCGAAGTCTTCAAAACAAAGAGGGTTAACAATAGTTTCAGTAACTACTAAGTCAGCTGGTTCTTGTACCTCAAACTGGGCGCTAAACTCGCATCCATCAGCATCAGAAACAGTAACTTCATAAATTCCGGCAAACAAGTTTTCTTGAATTAGAGACGCGTCTAGTGCTGGCGTCCAAATGGCCATGTATGGCTCTAGACCTCCCGTAGCTTCAAGAGTAATAGAGCCTGAGTTATCCCCGTTGCAAAGCACATCGGTTACATCACTAGTTACATCTAAGACTCCTGGAGGAGTTATCGTATACACCTGCTGGAATATACATCCTGCATCATCTGTTATTCTTAAGGTATAGTCTCCTGGATTTAAATCAATTAATAAGGTCTGATTTGGTGCGTTTTCCTCTAGCCAAATAAAATCATACGGTTCTGTTCCTCCTGTGATTTCTAAGATTTCTATTGATCCTAAGGTACCTGCGCATCCTGGTTGAATAATAAATACGGAAACCTCTATTTCATCTGGTGATATGATTTCATAGCTCTCCACTAACACACAGTTATTGGCGTCTGTTATTTGCGCTTCATATACTCCTGGGAATAGATCTGTTAATAAAGTAGCTCCATCAGCAGCGATTCCTGACCATACTATAGAGTATGGTTCAACACCACCTGTAATTTCTATCTCAATTTCTCCTAACTCTCCAAAGCACAGCGGATTTATGACCGTTTCACTAATTGATAATGTTTCTGGCTCTTGAATCTCAAACTGAGAAGAAAACTCGCATCCGTCTGCATCTGACACTATTACTTCGTAAATACCTGCTGCTAAATTTTCTTGAGCTAGAGAGGCATCTATAACCGGAGTCCAAACAGCAGTATAAGGTTCAAGCCCTCCTGATGCTTCTAAAATGATGCTTCCGGTGTTATCTCCGTTGCAAAGTACATCTGTTACCCCACTGGTTACTCCTAAAACTCCTGGTTCTGTAACAGTAAACACTCTTTCTGTAACACAATCATTGGCATCGGTTACTTGTATAGTATAGTCTCCTGGGTCAAGGTCTATTATTGTTGTTTGATTAGGAGCGTTTACTTCTAGCCAAATAAAATCATAAGGTCCCGTTCCTCCGGTGATTTCTAAGATTTCTATGGATCCTAAGCTTCCAGCACATCCTGGTTGAATAATGAATTCTGTTATTTGTAAATCCTCGATAGAAATAATCTCATATACAGATGAGCTTACGCAATCATTAGCATCGGTTACTTGCACTTCATAAGACCCTGGTGTTAAATTAGTCACCAAGGTTTGATCGAATATTCCGATTTCTACCCAAGTTATTTCATATGGCTCGACACCACCTGTAATATTGATTTCGATTTCTCCTAAATCACCTGCACAACTTGGGTTGGTTATGGTTTCGGAGATTACTACCAATTCTTCTTCAAGTATTTCAAACGACTCGATAAATTCACATCCTTCGTCATCTGTTATTTGAAGATCATAAATACCTGCTGCAAGATTAAATTGGTTTAAGTCGGTAGGAACAGGAACGTTTGTCCAATTCACAATAATAGGATCCGTAGCTCCATTAACTGTGCATTCCAAGGATCCTGTAGACTCTCCATTGCAAAGCACATTAGTTACACTTACCTGAACATCTAAATTTCCAGGTTCATCAATAGTAAAAGTTGACTCTTTTAAGCAATTCTCCAAATCAGTTACTTGGACAATATAATCTCCTGGCAAAAGATTGTTTACATCAGTTTGATCGAATATTCCTAAATCAGGCCATACAATTGAATATGGGTTTGAACCACCTGTAATTTCAATAGAAATCTCCCCTGTAGTTCCTAAACATCCAGGATGAACTATCGTTTCTGAAATAAGTATTTCCTCGTTTTCTGTGACTTCATAAGTAGCATTAAACTCACAGCCATCATCGTCTAGTATATCTACTGTATACTGTCCTGCTTCTAAGTTAAACTGGTTTAAATCGTTCGGGTTTTGAACATCACCCGTCCAAGTTACATTCATAGGGTCAGCCGCTCCTAAAACTACCAACTCTATTGATCCAGAACTTCCCTCGAAACAAACGACCTCTGTTATAGTCTCAGTAACATCCAGTTGTCCGGGTTCGTTGATAGTAAAAAACTCTTCAGTTAAACAGTTGTTGTCATCAGAGACAATAACCGAATAATCTCCTGGAGCTAAGTTTGTGACAAATGTTTGACCAGGAGCATTTACACCTGTCCAATTAATAGTGTAATCATTTGGATTAACCCCTGCAGCAGTTCCTCCAGAAATATTTGTTATCCCGATAGAACCCGTGGTTAAAACACAATTTGGTTGAATCACATCTGTAGTGATTACTATTTCTTCAGGTTCGATGATTTCATAAACGTTAGTTGTTTCACACAAATTAGCATCTGTAACAATCGCTGTATAAAATCCAGCGGCTAAATCTTGTATAACGGTTTGGTCTGGAGCGTTTACCTCTAACCATGAAACACTATATGGCTCTTGGCCTCCTAATATCTCAAGCGAGATTTCCCCCAAATCTCCAAAACAAGATGGGTTTGATATTGTTTCAGTAACTTCTATTTCATCTCCCTCTATAATTTCATAGGTATTATTAAAAAGGCATCCATTATCATCTGTTATGGTTACTTCGTAAGAACCTGCTATTAAGTTAAATTGATTTAGATCTGCAGGGTTTAACACAGTCCCTATCCAGTTTACATCTAAGTTTCCTACAGCATCGAATACCTCCAGCTCAATAGAACCGTTATCTTCACCATTACAAAGAACATCGGTAATGGTTTCCTGAACGCTTATTTCTAGTGGATCCACTAATGTGACCAAAACCGACTCTTCACACCCCAGATCATCGATGATTTCAATGTTATAATCTCCTGAAATTAGGTCGGTTTGAGATAACTCATCGAATATTCCCAACTCTACCCACTCTATAGAGTAAGGCTCGGAACCTCCAGAAACTACAATGTCAATGGAACCCGTATTCTCACCGAAGCAGTTTGGGTTTATAGGACTTATGTCAATCAAGATCGGAAGAGGCTCGAGAATATCAAATGGCACGGAAACCACACATCCCTCGTCATCCGTAACATCTACGCTATAACTTCCTGCACTAAACCCTTCTAAAAATAGTTGGTTAGGATTTAACTCAACGCTAGGTAAACTAGAAATAAAAGGACCTGTTCCTCCTGATATAGTTAAAGTTATAGATCCATCTCCCAATCCGTTGCATGAAACATCTGTAACATCCTGCACAACCAATATTTCTTCCGGTTCCTGAATATCAAAAGTCTCACTATAAGTACAACCCGTAGCGTCCATAACTTCTAATTCATACAAGCCAGCACATAAATCATCTATAAAATTCAGATTTGATATTATTCCATTTACATCGGACCATGTGATAATTATAGGGTCTTGGCCTTGTGTAACTGTTGATGTTAAGCTAGCGTTGCAATCACCAAAACAACTCAACTCTTCTACAACCGTATCAACTAAGATTTCCTCTTCTGCCTCTAGGTTCAAAGAAAAACTACCTGTACATCCAAAGGAATCTAAAATAGTTAGCTCGTATAATCCGACTTCAATTCCCGTCAAATCCTCATCAGCACTGAAAAAATTTCCATCTCTTGTCCATTCTAATATATATTCTGCTATTCCTCCTGAAATAGTAACAGAGATAGACCCATCAGCATCGTTAGCACAAACGGGAGCTTGAGAATCATCCAAGACTACTGTAATCTCTTCTATCTCTGTTATTGTAAACGTACTGTCCTTTACACAACCAGCACCATCAGTAATTTCAAAAGAATATACACCTGCGCTGAGGTTAGAAATTGAATTATTCGTTTCTGTAGTTGACCAGATCACTTGATAAGGTTCTCCACCTCCGCCAGATGGATTAACACTAGCCATAGCGGAGTTATCTCCAAAACAAAGAGAGTCGGTAAACATTAAATCTGTATTGATAGAATCTACCTCCAACACAAAAATAGTATCCAATGAGCAAGAATTAATATCAGAAATCATCAGTGTATTCTCTCCTTCACATAGATTGACTGCTACTTGATTCATAATACCATTCGAATACTCAAATGAGTACGACCCGGTTCCTCCCAATATAATTGGAAATGCCGTTCCATTGCACACATCTGAACAAGTTGGAGATGAAAGGTTCATGGTGAAAATAGCCAGCGGTGGTGGCTCCGCAATTTGAATGCTTTCTACACATGTTACTCCTTGAACAATATCTGTCACTAAAACTGTATAAGTCCCTGCGCCAAGTCCAGAGTAAGTGTCACTAGAGTTGTTATCCTCAGACCCTCCAAACCACTGAAAAGTAAAGTCTCCTGACCCTCCAGAAACTATACATTGAACTACTGCATCATCTGCTCCATTACAGCTAATGTCCTCTCCATTATAATCGGAGATGATTTGAATATCTAATTCAAACTCAGGGTCTCCACAAGGGTTCACAACAGAAGAAAAGAAATGCACCGGAAGCTCCGAATCATCAATATACTCTGCCGTTTCGGGAATAAAAACAACTTCATTTTGAAAAGAAGGTAGTTCTAACTGTCCATTTGAAATAAAAGATTTGTTAGCAACCACTATTCCTCCTGATGTGTTCAGGGTGTTTTCTCCTGTATAGATAAAATTATCTGCTACGATACTAGAGTTTCCCAAATCAATGATTGAATTGTGAAAATGAACTTCTCTGTTTGATTTTAGATTTAAACTTGAATTAATACTCCAGCTTCCTTGAAAATAAATATCCGCATCAATATTAGAACCATGAAACACACCTCCATCCAGAAGCTGAATAGTTTCTTCACTTACTAATTTTACTCCGTTATCTACTTCGAAAGATTCTTCAATTTGAATGATGCTCTCTTCTGAATGAAGAAAAACAGTTCCTTCGCCTGTAATTCTAAGGCCTTGAACTTTGCTTACTTCTATGTGTATCTCTTCTCCTGATTGAAGATCAAGATTCATTTGTTGACCATAACCAATAAAGCATAGGCTAATTAAAGTTATGGTAACTAAAAGAGACTTTACTGAAGAAGTCAAAGATAGGGTAGTATACTTTGTCACCTGTAATTCAGTTAATTAATAAATAGTAAAAATTGTTTTCTAATCGTAAGCGCTACAACTTATGCCTTTCTTTTCTCCCCTAGGACATGCTTTAATTCCAAGCATGATCTCATGAGAACTAGCAGAGCCAACTCTAAGTTTATTTAATGTCCTGTCATATGCATAGCCCAGAGTGAGGTATTTTAACACTCCTACTTTGACTATTCCCGAAACACCATGTCCACCTCTAGCAGACACTCCGAATTCAAAGACATCATTAAAATCAAAAAGTAAGCTCACATCTGCAGCCACAGGTGAACCACTTACATATCTAAAGTTTACGGAAGGTTTGAAAAAAAGGTTGTCATCTACCGGAATAGACTTTCCTAAGATTAAATAATAATGTCTTCTAAAACGACTATCACTTCCAGCGTTGTCAATTTTACTTTCGATTAAATTTCTAGCAGAAAAGCCAATGTATCGGTCAGAGCTTTGATACCACAGCCCTACCCCTATTTGAGGAAAAAGAAATTCTGCGCTTGTACTGGGAATCGTCTCTTCAACCTCGGTCACCGCACCTCCTGGATTAAAAACAAACCTACTAAATCCTAATGAGGCCCCTAGAGAAAGCATGTTTTTTCTGTTGACTTTCATGTGGTATGCATAATTACCCAATATAGATTGCGTAGCAAACCTACCGAACGTATCATCCTCTACAGTTACTCCTGCGCCATGGTAATTAAATCTTTTCTTGCCGAAACTTCCGTTAACACTAATGAAGTTGGTGATAGGCGCTCCGTCAAAACCAACCCATTGTCTTCTTTGGCCCATTCTTAAATCCAAACATGGTTGAGAGCCTGCGACTGCTGGGTTTATTCCTAAAATATTAAAATTATAGTTCGTGAAGATTGGAAGCTGCTGAGCTTGCAGACAGTTACCGCTGACAAAAATTAATATGACTACTAGCTTAATTCTCATTTTAATTTAATAGGGCTATGTGTCCTGTTAACTGCTCTATGCCGTTTAATGTATTAACTTCTATAACGTAATAATATGTCCCAGTTGAAAGTCTCTTTCCTTCATTGGTTCCGTCCCATGCTTTATCATATCCAATGCTTTGGTAAACTTGTTGGCCCCACCTATCATAAATATTAATCAAGGGGTTTTCAAATTTTTCTATTTCAAAAATTCTCCAAGTGTCATTTATTCCGTCTCCATTTGGGGTAAAAAGATCTACAGGACCTAAAATCTCAGTGGAAGAAACGGTTATGGTAATCTCATCTGTAGTTACACAATCCCCAACTAACCCGCTTACTTCATAAGTAGTAGTTATGGAAGGTGTGGCTATTGGATTTGCTGATTGGAAATCATCTAAACTCTCGACCGGTGACCATGTATAATTATCCTGACCAAATTCTTGGGTAACTCCAAAAACCTGTGGACTCGATGATTCACCAACGATGATGGTAGCATCACAACACGCATCAATTTCTAAAGGTGAGCCTGAAATATTAACATCTACATCACAAGCAAAACCAGTTGTCGTTGGATCAATTCCTAGTACAACAAAATAAGTTGTGTTTGGCTCTAGCTCCCCTGAGTTTAATAATACAGCGTTTTCATCTGATAAGCAAGGGGATGTTTCAGTGAGTCCAGCACAAGGATCAAACCCTAAAGTAGCTTCGTAAACCCCTGCAGTTAAAGGAAGCGCTACTCCAGCATCTATACAGTTCGAAATAGTTATTGAAACTTCTACTTCGTATGGTAAGAAAGCACTTGTGTTAGTGACATTATTATTAGTAGTAAATTCATAGAAAACACTTTCAAGAGAGCTAAAACATGTGCTCACAAAAGCTCCCGAGAAACTAGTGGAGTCTATAACTTCTGGTGTGCCTGCACATAGATTAATGGGAGAAGAACAATCCTGACTAATCCCAGTTATGCTAGACAAACCGATTAATATGTATATAAGAATAAACCTCATGGGTAATAATTAAAGGTACTCTTTAAAGAACGGAAGGGTTGCCCGATTGGTATTATTATACACAGGAATCTGTGTAAAATAGATTTCACTCAAAAGTGATCATTACTGCTCCTTTTTCAATTGTATCACCTTTTTTAACCTTGATAGATTTAACCCTAGCTGGTGCCGTTACTTTAATAACATTTTCCATTTTCATAGCCTCTAATATCAACACTACATCCCCTTCTACTACATCATTCCCTTCTTCTACTATTACATCTATTACAAGCCCAGGCATTGGTGCTTTTATCTCTTTGAGCTTTTTACTTCCACCACTAGAAATTCCTAATTCCATTAGGAGTAAATCAAACTCACTCTGCTCTGTCACCTCAATCGGTTGATTATTAATCTTCAGTGAGATTTTTTTAGAGTCTGCGTTTATACTCTCTAAAACTACAATGAATGACTCTCCTTTTTTATCAATAACACTCCAAGAGTTTTCTGATGTTCTAAGAACATCCCATGAGTATGAGTTTCCATTAACCAGACCGCTCAACCCGTCATTACTAATCTCTTTCAGATCAATCGAAGATTTATCATTAAATAGGGCCTTTATCATGGTGAAATTTTTCACAAAGATGCGAAAGAATAAATTCCAAACTGGATAGTTCCTAAAAAAATGGAATTAAACCTTGATGTTGCAACGCAATTAAGG
>CAJXOV010000004.1 GCA_913057815.1 uncultured Flavobacteriales bacterium | reverse complement strand
ATCGGAAACATGAACTAACTTTAGATAAAATTGCAAGTGACTTTATTCCTTTTTGCGAAGCTCAAATTAGAGATTTCAAAGATTTCCCTCAAGAAGAGTACTTATTTTTATTCCACTTTTTAGCTCAACCTTCTTATCATGGAGTAGAACATGAAAAGTGTACCGTTATAACTTTAGGCCCTGCTAAGAAACTATTGACACCTTTATTTTATGAGGAACTTTTAGGCGTTAGTTCTCATGAACTTTATCACACTTGGAATGTAAAAGCACTTCGTCCCTCAGATATGTATCCGTATGACTACACCAAGGAGAATTATTCCAAACTTGGATACGTGTATGAAGGTGTCACCACATATATGGGTGATTGGTACTTACTAAACTCAGGAGTATTTGACTTCAATACTTATGCTAGACATTTAGGTAGTTATTTGAATAGACATTTCCAAAACCAAGGAAGGTTCAACTACAGTGTAGCTGAGAGTTCTTATGACACTTGGTTAGATGGATATGTCAGCGGAGCTCCTGGAAGGAAAACTAGCATTTATACCGAAGGTTGTTTGGTGGCATTTATTTCAGACCTAATGATTATTAATGCTACTGAAGGGAAAGAGAACCTAGCTTCTGCCATGAGTAAATTATGGACAGATCTTGGCAGTAAAGGCCTTAGTTATAAAGCAGAAGATTATTTTAATGCTCTAGAAGCAGTTTCAAATATTTCGTTTGAAGAAATAAAAACGAAGCTTCTCTATGGAACTGAAGATTTCAGACTGTTCCTTTCTGAAAATTTGGACTTCTTAGGATTAAGCTTAAAAGAATCTCTTAATTCAAATCCAATTACCGCTCATCTTGGCATTAAAGCTATTAAGACTTCAAAAGGAAATTTAAAAATTACAGATATACATCAAAACTCACCTTCAGATATTTTAGGAGTTCACATAGGAGATGAGATTTTAGCTGTAAATGGAATTAAAGACTTTACATCAGAATTATTCAAAGAGATTGATTTTTCAGTATCGGTGAGTATAGAACTTAATCACATGGAAGGAATTCAATCTGCTCTACTCCAACCAACTGACCGTACTTTCTTTGATAATTCAGCCCTAACATTAGTCAAAAACCTGTCTACTAGACAACAGAAATTGTATAATCATTGGAGTGGTGATAAATAAGGAAAAGGACTACACACTTTTTAACACCTTACTTTTATTTTAGCGTTTTAATTGAAAAGAGTTTACCTCATTTGAAACGCTCATTAGGACTTATATTTTTATTTGCACTCTCATTAGGAAGCAGTGTAGCACATTTGTTCAGGTTATCTATGCGTAAGGATACTTTAGAAGAAGAAGTTTCTAATTCTCTGAAGACTCTTTATAAAATGATTACAGATCATCCCGTATTAGAAAACATTCCTGAATGGCTTGGGATGGGCGTAATAGAATCGGCACGTCATTTCCAAGATTATGGTGTAGCTTTTTATGACATAAAAACTGCAGCCTATTTCCTAACTATAATAGCCGTAATTTTTATGTTTATTAGAAAAAAGGTTGGATTTAAAATTTATGTCTTAGCTCAGATTGTTTCTGTATTCGCTGTTTTTTATGGACTCGGACTAAACTCTGCGTCCATAATAGCAACTATAACTACAGGACTAATAGCTCTTGTATTTATACTACTCTACAAAAAGTGGTTTTTAAAAGAAGTTAACTCTATTAATTAATCCTTTTCTCCATTAAGAGCGTACTGCATGATGTTGGCTCCCATTTGTAAAGCCTTAGTTCTAGTTTCTTCAGAATCTTTATGCACTTCAAAATCTTCCCATCCATCTCCTAAATCACACTCGTAAGAATAATAACACATTAATCTACCTTCTAAGATCAACCCAAATCCTTGAGGTGCTTTTTTATCATGTTCATGTACTTTAGGTAAACCTGAAGGAAAATTATATTTCTGATGGTAAATAGAATGGTCAAATGGGAGTTCTACAAAATCTAATTCAGGAAAAACCTTCTTCATTTGAATTCTAACAAAAGGATCCATACCATAATTATCATCAATGTGAAGAAATCCACCTGCCTCTAAATACATTCTTAAGTTTTCTGCCTCTGAAGATGAAAACACCACATTTCCATGTCCAGTCATATGCACAAATGGATAATTGAAAAGATCAGGCCCTCCTACTTCCACATAAGGCACTTCCTCGTCTATAGCAGTGTTCAAGTTCGCGTTGCAATACTTTACCAAATTAGGAACCGATGTAGGATTTGAATACCAATCTCCTCCACCATTATACTTTAATACAGCTACTTGATATGTAGAAGAACGAAAAGAAGTATGGATCATAAAAATGACCAATAAACTGCTTAAGAGAATAGATTTGTGCTTTATCATTGTTGCTACGCCTAAAAAGTAAAACTCAAAGGTACTTGAAACATTGATTTCAATGAAGTTAAAACTAGCTAATAATTAAAGTGTCAAAAACGTAACACAACTATAGCACTAATAGTATAAACCTGTCTAACTATATGTGCGAATAGTTGAATATAATAACTAATATGCTGATAATCAATATAAAATTGACGTTGCCTAATCCCGTCTGTATTTTTATATTTGCGGCTCTTTAAAAATAAACCATAAACAATGGAAAATAGAAGTGCGATTTGGATATTCACAGTGATGCTAATTTTAGCTTGTCTGTACCAACTTTCTTTTAATTTTTTCTCTAGCAAATTCGAAGATCGAGCAGCAGAGTACGCTTCAAGCTATGTAGCTGACTTGGATCCTGCAGACTTTCCTGGAGATTCTTTAGCTAAGTTAGAAAGCTTTACTGCGAGAAAATATTTATTAGATAGTGCTGGTGCTCAAGCTTACCCTATGATAGGGACCTCTTACAGAGATGTGAAAGAACAAGAGCTAAACTTAGGTCTTGACCTTCAGGGTGGGATGAGTGTTACTCTTGAAGTATCCGTACCAGAATTAGTAGAAAATTTAAGTGGAAAGTCTAAATTCCCAGCATTCAAGAAAGCTGTGGCTGAGGCTAGAGTGGCTCAGAAAAGCTCTAATGATGACTTTATTACTTTATTCTCTAATGCATGGGACGAAAATAAAGTAGCTGGAGAAGATAAACTTCCTAAAATCTTTATCAATAGAGATTATACTGAGAAGTTTCAATCTGCTAAAACAGATGATGATGTTATTGAAATTCTAAGAGTAGAAGCTGAATCAGCTATCGATAATACAGAAAATATTATCAGACAGCGTATAGATCGTCTAGGTGTAGCTCAGCCTAATATTCAAAGACAATCTTCTACTGGAAGAATCTTAGTTGAACTAGCTGGTGTTGATAATCCTGAAAGAGTTACGAAAATAATAGGTTCAACTGCCAACTTAGAATTTTGGCCAGTTTTTGAAAACACTGAAGTAGTAGGTGATAAAGCCATTTTTCAATATTTAGAACAATTAGATTCTGTAGTAACTAAATACAATGATCCTTCTGCCTTTACAGCAGAACTTTTTACTACTGATACTATTCCAGCTTTAGACTTATCTACTAATGAGCCTATCTTAGATATGAACGGTAATGATTCGATTACTATCACTAAGGCATTAAACGCAGACACATATTCAAGAAGATATCCTATAGCATCTTATTCCGGGAATTACGGAAGTAATGGGCAAGGAGGAATTCCTAGATCATCTGTTGTATTCAGAGTTACAGCTGAAGGAAAAGATAAGATAACTCAAATGTTAGAGGCAAAAGATGGAAATGGTAAGACATTCACATCTTCAATTGTTCCAGAAAACATTTTATTAAGATGGGATGCTAAATCAAGTCTTAGTGATAATGGTACAGAGATTTATTCGCTTTATGCCTTAAACGATGCTAGCAGAAGAGAGAAGTCAGATTTAGATGGAGGTACTATTACTAACGCTATGCAAAGTTTTGACCAATATGGTGGAGTAGAAGTAACTATGCAAATGAATAGTGAAGGAGCTCAAGAATGGGGGAAAATGACTCAAGCGGCTTATGACGGTGATCCACAAAGGCTAAACAAATCTATAGCGATAACATTGGATGGATTGGTTTATAGCGCGCCTTCTGTGAATGGCCCTATTTTAGGAGGAAGTTCGTCCATCTCTATGGGAACAGGATCTTATTCTCAACAAGTAGAAGAAGCTACAGATTTAGCTAACTTATTAGAAGCTGGTTCTCTTCCTGCACCTGCAAATATTGTAAACTCTGATATCGTTGGACCAACATTAGGTAAAGAAAATATTAGTGCTGGTGCATGGTCATTTATCATCGCATTACTAGTGATTATGGCTTATATGTTATTCTATTACAGTAGAGCTGGAGTAGTTTCAGATATAGCGCTTGTTTTAAACATCTTCCTACTAATAGGAGGTTTGGCTGCTATAGGAGCTACATTAACTCTTCCTGGAATAGCAGGTTTAGTACTTACCTTAGGTATGGCAGTTGATGCCAACGTACTTATCTTCGAAAGAATTAAGGAAGAAATGAGAATGGGTAAAGGTTTAAAAGTAGCGCTTACAGAAGGTTACCAAAAAGCTTACTCTGCCATTTTTGATGCCAACATTACTACACTTTTAGTAGCTATCGTACTATTCATTTTTGGATCTGGAGCAATTAAAGGATTTGCTACAACATTAATCATTGGTATTTTCACTTCATTGTTTTCTGCTATCGTAATCACTAGATTGATTTTCTGGAACAGAATGGACAAGAAGAAAGACATCACTTTCTCAACAGCTACAACTAAAAACTGGTTTACTAAAATGCAGTACAGTTTTGTAGATAACAGAAAGAAATTCTATACATTATCTGGTGTTTTGTTAGTTGTCAGTTTAGGGTCTTTATTTTATTTCGAAACTAACTACAGTGTAGAATTCGAAGGAGGTACTGAAGCTACTATTGTTTTTGCTGAAAAAGTAGATGAGCAGGATGTTAGGGAATACTTAAAAGATGCATTTGATAATTATAGTGCTGATGTGAAATCTGTAGGTCTTGATGGAAATAAAATTAAATTCACTACAGACTATAAAGAACCACAGGTTGATCTTAACGATGATTCTAAAGAACAAACTCCGAGTAAACTTAAGACTGCATTAAATACTTACGGAAAGACTTATGAAATTCCAGAAAGCACAGAAGTAGACCCTTCAATATCTGATGAATTTAGAAGAGATGCCAGAAACGCTACTATAATAGCTTTATTAATCATCTTCTTTTATATCTTCTTAAGATTTAGAAAATGGCAGTATGGTTTAGGAGCTCTTTTTGCTATGATTCATGATGTAATTATTGTATTAGGTGTATATACAATAGGTGCTAAGTTCCTTCCATTTACTATGGAAATTGATCAGGCATTTATAGCAGCACTCCTTACTGTAATAGGTTACTCAATAAATGATACCGTGGTAGTATTCGATAGAATTAGAGAATATTTAGGAATCTATAGAAAAGATGACGAGAAAGAAGTAATCAATAAGGCACTTAACAGTACGCTAAGTAGAACTATTAACACTTCATTAAGTACATTCGTGGTATTACTTTCAATCTTTATTTTAGGAAGTGATTCTATTAGAGGATTTACATTCGCATTAATGGTAGGTGTAGTAGTAGGAACATATAGTTCCATTTTCATAGCTACTCCATCAGTAATCGATTTAAGTAAATCAACGAGAAATTAGAATAAGACATTAATTATTTTAAAAAGAGCTACAGAAATGTGGCTCTTTTTTTTTGGCAGCCAAAGACATGGTTTTATTTCTAAGCGTAGTTATTTCGCTAAATCACAGATATTCCCTACTTTTGCGCTCCTTTTTAAAATTTAATTTTTTAAACATATGTTAAACAAATACGAAACTGTTTTCATTTTAACTCCCGTTTTGTCGGATGACCAGGCAAAGGAAGCAGTAAAGAAGTATCAAGACTTTGTAAAAAGCAATGGTGGGAAGGTCACTCACAACGAAAACTGGGGATTAAAGAAATTAGCTTACCCTATTCAGAAAAAATCTACTGGGTTTTATTACCTAATGGAATTTGAAGCACCTGGTGCCACTATTAATCCTTTCGAGGTAGAGTTTAAGAGAGATGAGCGTGTGCTTAGATTCCTTACTACTAGAATGGACAAGCATCATGCTACTTATGCTGAGAAAAGAAAAGTTAAAATGAAGTCTAACGCAAGCTCTACAGAAGCTTAATTAAAAACTAAAGATTATGGCAGACAAGAATGTTAGATATCTAAATCCTATCAATATTGAAACTTCAAAAGAGAAGTATTGTAGGTTCCAGAAGAACGATATAAAGTACATCGATTATAAAGATCCAGATTACCTTTCTATGCTAGTAAATGAGCAAGGAAAGATTCTTCCAAGAAGACTTACTGGAACTTCTTTAAAATATCAGAGAAAAGTAGGACAGGCTATTAAGAAAGCTCGTCACTTAGCTCTTTTACCATATGTAACTGATTTAATGAAATAAGAAACCATGGAAATAATTTTATTACAAGACGTAGATCACGTAGGTAGTGCTAATGACGTGGTGAATGTAAAGCCAGGATTCGCTAGAAATTTTTTAATCCCTCAGGGAGTTGCTAAAATGGCTACTAAGTCTGCATTAAAAATGCATTCTGAAAACGTTAAGCAAAGAGCCCACAAAGAGCTTAAGATTAAAGGAAATGCGGAAGCACTAGCTTCTAAGTTAGAAAAAGTATCTTTAAGCATAGGAGCTAAAGCAAGTGAGAACGGAAAGATTTTCGGTTCTGTCAATAACATTCAACTAGCTGAAGCATTAACTGCTAAAGGATTCTCTATTGATAGAAAGAACATCTCTTTAAAAGAAGATGCTATCAAAGAATTAGGAAAATACGAGGTAATTGTAAAGCTTCACAAAGAAGTTTCTGTAGTTGTTCCTTTCGAAGTAGTAGGAGAGTAAATTTCTTTATTACTAATAAACTTTTAAACCCTTTCAGGAAACTGGAAGGGTTTTTTTATGGACTAAACTACCCTGATGTAAAGAATCTTCTTTGTCTCGAAAAACTCTTCAGAGAAGTAAGAAGATAAATCAAATTCATCCACTATCCTCTTAGATTCCTTAATTTCCTGAGTTAAATCACCGCCCTTTAAACAAAGTACTCCATTAGGTTTAGGATTAATAAATCTCTTGTCAAATTTATTCTGAATCCAAGTCATGAACAACGGCAACTTGGTTACAGCTCTGCTGACTACAAAGTCAAACGTCCCTTTTACTTCTTCAGCTCTCTTATGTTCAGCTTTTACGTTTTTCAGCCCCAATGCCTCAGAAACTTCATTCACTACCTTTATTTTCTTTCCTATGGAGTCTACTAAGTGAAATGATACTTCAGGGTAAAGAATGGCCAATGGAATCCCAGGGAACCCGCCTCCTGTACCTACATCTAACACTTTGGTTTTAGGAGCAAAGTCATTCACCTTAGCTATAGCCAGAGAATGTAGGACATGACGCTCATACAAATTCTCAAGGTCTTTTCTAGAAATAACATTGATTTGAGCATTCCACTCTTCATACAAGCGTTGCAACGCAGAAAACTGTTCTAATTGAACTTCACTAAGATCTGGAAAGTACTTAGTAATTAAACTGAGATTCGAAGACATTAAATGGTCTCTTTAGTATGCTTCATAAGATTATATAGAAACTCTCTTGCTCTAAACAATTGAGCCTTTACAGTACCCAATGGAATATCTAATTCCTTAGAAATTTCCTCATAGCTTAATTCTTGAAAATAACGCATTTCCACGAGCTCTCTGTATCTAGGCTTTAACTTAGCTACCACCTCCCGCATTTTCATTATCCGCTGCTTTTTCTCATAAGTCTCTTCCGGATCCAACCTGTCATCTTTAACCGCAAAACCTATACTATCGCCATCGTCATTTGTGTATCCTTGATCTAAAGACAAAGCTTTAATTCTCTTTTTCCTGATGAAATCAATGGCATTATTAGATGCTATTTTAAATAGCCATGTGCTAAATGCAAACGCAGGTGTGTATTGCTTTAATCTTTTGAAGGCTTTACCGAAAGCTTCTATCGTAAGATCATCTGCATCATCCGTATTATTCACCATTTTTAATAGCATGAAGTAAATAGAATCTCTATAGCGCTCCATTAATTCAGCATATGCCCTTTGGTCTTGGTCGTTCAATGCTCTTTGAACTAATGCATAATCGTGTTTCCCTTTGTCTGAGAGATTTTTAGTTACATCCATCGTTTCGGTTTTGAAATCATATTGGAAATGAGAACAGCTGGTTTAGTGATGTTTAACACTAGTTCCCAGAAAGGCATAGCCCATACTGCGTCCACTGCTTTCCATTTTCTACCTATAGCTATAAAAGTACCATATAGAAGCAAATATCTTAGGACCACAGGAGTAATTACTAACAAGGTGGGTGTGCGTAAAACAAAAAGAACTATTACACTAAACCACATCAGCCACCAACTCAATGGCTCTAATCCTAATAGGAATTTATTCTTAAACTTATATAAACTTGAAGTATTCAAATGTCTACGCTTCTGGCTCCACCACTCACCCCATTTATTTGGGCTTTTAGTAGTGGTATGTCCTTCTATGTTTGCGTTTAGTTTAATGGTTGAACTAGCTGCTATTTCATTTATGAAAAGGTCATCATCTCCTCCAGTAATATGCATATGCTTTTTAAAACCGCCTACGGAAAAGAATTTTTCTTTAGTGTAGGATAAGTTTCTCCCGACTCCCATATAAGGAGATTTGGCTAGTGCAAAAGAGCTATAATTAATAGCTGTATGAATCGACTCAAATCTAAAAAAGTTCTTCCGAAACCCTTTCTCTCTTTCCATGAGGCTTACTCCGAGCACCACCTCATCCTCATTCACAGTTTCAGCCATAATATTCGAAATCCAATCAGAACTCATGGGAAAACAATCTGCATCAGTGAGAAGAAGACGCTCATGAGCTGCTCCTTTTATTCCCATTGTTAATGCAAATTTCTTCCCAGTCATTCTATGTAAGTCTTCATTTAACCTTAACACTTTAAGGTTGCTGAATCGCACCTGTAGAGCTTTAAGTATATCTTCTGAATCATCCCAACTACTGTCATTGACTACAATTACTTCAAACTTCGGATAGTCTTGTTCCATTATAACTGGAATGAAGTTCATCAAATTTTCAGATTCATTTCTAGCACAAATAACCACACTAACTGGGGGAAGTGTTGTAGGTGAATTCTTTGGCTTGTGTAACAAAAGTCTTAAATAGAAAAACAACGTATAGAACAATTGAACTAAAACCGCAGCCAAAAGCACAAAACACAAGGCCTGTTGGATTTGGGTTAATTCTGATAAGATTTCATTCATTTGTATTCCTCTTAGTCATTTTAAATTGTAGAGACAAAAAAAGCCCCTGCGATTCAATTCACAGAGGCTTTCTTTAAATACTTTGAACATTCTATTCTTTAAGGAATACTCCTCTAGATTCTCCTTTGTCAGAACTCATAAATAAGACATAAGTGCCACTGGTAAGTTTTTCTGTATTTAATTCTAAAACACCTGTATTTTCATAAAGCACTTGTAAGACTATTCTTCCTGAAACATCATAAATTTTAATTAAAGAGTTACTTTCCTGAACTACTACATTTAGTATGTCTTGAGCAGGATTAGGGTATAATTCAATGTTAGCTACTACTTTTTCGCTTATGCTTGTTACAGATGCACAAAACTCTTGAGTCTCTTCGCTTCCAAATTCACCATCCGATTCTGCTAATTGAACATTTAATTGGTTTTCAATAGTATAATTCCCTTCACCATATTGACAGCACAATCCATCGTCAGCATCATCATAAATTACAAATTCGTAACATCCATCAGGCAAACAAAACTCTTCAACAATCAGCTCACCATCAGCATCATTCTGATATGGGCCACCTTCTGCAAAAACTTCATTTGAACTGACTACTTCCCACGTTGTTTCCGAGCCATAATCATCTAAAGTTAGATTTAACTGAAATACTGACACTTCTCCTATAATAGCAGAGAACTCAATTAAGTTTGAGTTGTTGTTCTCATTTTCATCATCCTCTTCTCCCGAAGCCTCCATGACTACCACTTCAATTTGATTTTCTCCAGACTGAAGCGCTTGTGGACTTAAATTTATTACTACATTTTGATTGTTACTTAAATTTCCGACCCATTCTACTACTTCTACTGAATTTCCGTTCAGAAATAGTGTGATTATGGCAGCGGTTAAGTTTTCAGTTCCATTATTAAACAATGTTGCCTGGGGATAAATGGTAGATTGACATACTACACCTTCAATTTCATTCACTATAGAAACACCAGCATCATGCGCATACTCAGGCACTCCTTCAGGAAATCCGTCCAACACCAATGCATTGTTACCCACTGGGTCTAACCAATCCTTCAGCCTAGTCTCGGGAGTATTACCATCCCATGAAACTCCAAATCTTCCGTACCAATCTGCCTGGCCATTATTAGTTTGCCCACTACATGCAGCAAAACCTCCGTACAACTGCCCTATTACTCTATGGTTTTGATCAAATAAAGGTGAACCTGATGATCCTCCTTCTGTTACACCATCTTCCCATTCATCTATATACCAAACTGCTGCTCCACCTTGATTAGCATGATATGGGTTGTCTTCTTCAAAACAGATTTTCTTCACATCGCCAGAAGGGTGATGAATTCCTGTAGCTGCAGTTACACTTTCATTATCAGATCTATCCCAACCGACATACTGAACATCATAATTTCCCGGAGGCGCAGAACTTAGCTCTATTAAAGCAAAATCACTTGCTCCATTACTGGCTACAAGGGTTCCAGAAGATATAGTTTGAAGAGTAGGACCGGAATTACCTATACATCCGGCAGACTCATGATTAAATAAATAGACCCAATTATTAGGGTTTCCTAAGCAGTGATTAGCTGTTAGAAAATATGGAGTTCCATCATTTGCTGTATTATTGACAAGTGCTCCTGTACAAACCGAATTTCCTCCATTTATGATTAATGCCACCGATTTCTTTTCAGTTTGCCATTCATCTCCCGAAGGACAGTTCACGTTAATATTACATGCTCCAGAGTTTCCGTAAGGGCCTCTGTCGACATCTTCAAATTGGTTAATTATAGGTCTGTATCCCTGTACTACTAAACTTAAACTAAGCTCTCCTTCATTCACTCCTTCTGGTACAATATATTCTATTACCACTTCATTTGATGAAAGTAAACTAACTGGTAGAACTCCAGCTTCTTTGTTGTTCCTATAAGTAAACGAACCTAAAAATTCTGTTCTTTCAGAATTCCAGATATAAAGTTCAGCCCCTTTATTTAAAACAAATCGATCGAATAAGAATGAAATGGAAGTAGCGCTTTCTGCTTTAACTCCTAATCTCCAAATTTTATCTCCGTTATCTAACTCCGACCAAATTCCGTTTGTTTCCTTTGAATACGAAACATCGTGCTCAATTCCAAATCTGTATGGAGAATCTTTTTCAGCGTCACCAATGGCATCTTGAAGAGCTATTAACTCCATATCAAGTTCTCCAAAGTATTCAAACTCCACATCGAATCTTTCAATGTCTTTTACATCCCAATTGTAAGGTTCTCCTCCTTGTGAAACCTGAGCGGTTAGTGCTAAGGACAGTATAATGAAGGTGAATAATGCAGTACTTATTTTAATCATTTCTTGTTTCTTTTACTCTTATTGATATTTATATCTAATCACTTGTTTCTCAAAACCAAAAATCTTAACATCAAGCTCTAAACTACCTGGATACCTTATTGGTTCAATATTGAACTCTATAGTATCTGTCAAAAGAGCTCTACACATATCACCATTAGCGTTGTGTTCTAGATTCAGTGTTACCTGAGGCGGAAGACTTTTGGCATAAGCACCATTCGTTTTTAATTCCCACTCATGCTCTTCACATCCTCCCCCATACTGTACAAGTAAGATTAAATTATCCCCATCCAATTTAGATTCTAAAAGTGTAAACCTATCAGTATCTTTCATTTGGTATGTAGGATCGATAACTACACTTGGTATAGGATTTTTCTCTTCCATTTTATCGTCTTTGGTATGGGTTTGTGAATCTGCTGAATTCTCCATCCCTTTTCTTTTCTTACATGAAGATGAGATCATTATGAATGCGCCAATTACAAATAAGATGTGTTTTAAATTTTTCATGTCTTTACTATATATCAGTATCCTACTAAAACACTGCCAAGATAAATCCTGACGGAATGCTATTTTTTAGAATCATATAACTTTTTAAGTTCTATAAGTTCATCTCTTAATCGCGCGGCTTCCATAAACTCCATTTCCTTGGCTGCTTTTTCCATAGCCTTTTGGGTTTTGTTTATGGCTTTCAGTAAATCATCTGAATTCATGTATTGCACCACTGGGTCAGCAGCTATGGCAGCCGAAGTATCTATGTCACTATAAGTACCTGGCCGAGACACCACTCCTGAGTTTTCAAAGAGTGTTTCGTTCTTCTTGTTTATTTGCTGAGGAACTATCCCATGCTTGGTGTTATAAGCTATTTGCTTTTCTCTTCTTCTGCTGGTTTCGTCTATAGTGGTCTGCATAGAATTAGTAATCTTATCTGCATACATGATTACTTTACCATTTACGTTTCTGGCTGCTCTTCCTGCAGTCTGAGTTAAAGACCTATTGCTACGCAGAAAACCTTCTTTATCAGCATCCATAATAGCTACCAAGGAAACCTCGGGTAAATCTAGGCCTTCTCTAAGAAGGTTCACTCCTACTAAGACATCGAAAACACCTTCTCTCAAATCTCTTAATATTTCTATTCTATCCAATGTCTTTACCTCAGAGTGAATGTATCTGCAGGCTATATCTAACTTATCTAAATATTTAGAAAACTCTTCGGCCATTCTTTTGGTAAGCGTAGTTACCAAAATCCTCTCATTTTTAGCTATCACTTCGTGAATTTCATCGAGTAAATCATCTATTTGATTTATGCTCGGACGAACTTCTATAGGAGGATCTAAAAGCCCGGTAGGACGAACTACCTGCTCTACTATTACACCTTCTGATTTTTCTAGCTCATAATCTGCCGGGGTAGCACTTACATATACCACTTGGTTTAGCATGGACTGCCATTCTTCGAATTTAAGCGGCCGATTGTCAACTGCTGATGGAAGTCTAAATCCATAATCTACTAAATTCACTTTCCTAGCTCTATCTCCACCATACATGGCTCCTATCTGAGGTATGGTTACATGACTTTCGTCTATAACAAATAGAAAATCATCAGGGAAATAATCTATCAAACAGAAAGGACGTTCGCCTGGCTGACGTTTATCAAAATAACGAGAGTAGTTCTCTATGCCTGAACAGAAACCGAGTTCACGCATCATTTCCAGATCATGTTCTACACGCTCTTGAAGTCTTTTAGCCTCTAAAAACTTTCCTTCGGATTTAAAGAAATCTACCTGTTTCACCATTTCCTGCTGAATTTCCCAAATGGCGCTCTCCATGGTATCTTTTCCAGTTACAAAGAGATTGGCTGGGTATATTTGAATCTCCTCGAAATCCATGATTTTGCTTCCACTTTCAGGATCAAAAGTGTAAATTTCTTCAATTTCATCTCCCCAAAAAACTATTCTCAGTGCGTGGTCAGCATATGCTAAAAATATATCTACCTGATCTCCCACCACTCTAAATGTTCCTCTGGTAAACAGATCTCGAGTTCTACTGTATAGACTCGAAACTAATTTGTATAAAAATTTATTTCTAGAAATAGTATCTCCTTTGGCCACAGGAATTACACTTTTATGAAACTCTACCGGATTTCCTATTCCATAAATACAAGATACTGAGGCTACAATAATAATGTCCTTTCTTCCGCTTAGCAAAGCAGATGAACTGGCCAATCTAAGTTTTTCAATCTCCTGATTTATCTGCAGGTCTTTTTCTATATAAGTGCCTGTGGTAGGAATGAATGCTTCTGGCTGGTAATAGTCGTAATAACTTACAAAATACTCCACCTGGTTTTCAGGAAAAAACTGTTTAAACTCCGAATACAACTGGGCAGCTAAAGTCTTATTATGAGAGAGAATTAGAGTAGGCCGCTGTGTTTCCACTATAAGGTTGGCTACAGTAAATGTTTTTCCTGAACCTGTAACACCTAATAAAGTCTGGTGTTCAATTCCATTCTCTATTCCTTCTGAAAGTTGCTTAATAGCTTCTGGCTGGTCTCCGGCCGGCTTAAATTCTGAGTGTAATTTGAATTTCATTTGCGTAGCAAAGATAGTTTCTAATTCACAATTGATTATCAAGAATTGACAATCTACATTTCTTTAAATAAATTATCTTTACAGGAGTATTTTCAGAATGATTATGTGCGTTTTTAGATTTGTTTTATTCTCGGTTTTCTTAATTTTTTCTTCTCTAATTAGCTTAGGTCAAAATGAAACCGTTGACTCTATTTCTGTCAGACCTGTTTTTAATAAAGGTGAAAAGTTTGTGTTACAAATCACAGAAATTAGCCGGCAGTATAAAAACAAAGAATTAATAGCTGAAAGTGAGAATGAATATGGAATAAAGATCACCGTTTTAGATGCTTCAAAAGATGGATATGTCCTGAAGTACGACCTTAGAGATTTTATGTTTTTTAGTGATCAGCCAGATATGATTGACTTGATAACTCACCTGGACAAAGGCTTGGTTTTAGAATTAGAACTAGACTCAGACGGTGCTTTTGAAGGAATTAAAAACTGGGAGGATTTAAGAGACCAAGCATTTAAAATGCTAGATGACATTCGTATAACGATGGGGTATAACCCTGATTTAGTGGCTAACTTCGATACCTTAAAAACTGTCTTTAGTACGAGAAGTAAACTAGAAGACCATTTTGCCGAAGAGGCTCAAATATGGACTTTGGCCAACGGTATGTATTTCGAAAAAGGAGAAGTTTTTAAGACAGATGCCCTCCTTCCCGTTCTACTTTCAAATGACAGTATTCCTGCCGAAGTGAGCCTAGGACTGAAACGGATTTATAACAACCTGTCTCTTATACACATCTCCGAG
>CAJXOV010000003.1 GCA_913057815.1 uncultured Flavobacteriales bacterium | reverse complement strand
GTCTGTTCAAAATGCTAATGATTTCTTCTAATTTGGATTCTTCTCCTTCGGGTACATTTTCTAGTAGCTCTAGTTCATTATTGAAATGATTGAAAACCAACACAAAACGATAGAACGAATAATGCATGTCTGGCATGTCATTTTTACGTTTGGAATAATCATACTCGTGAGAATCGAAGTATTGGGTGGATTCGTAGCTTGTGAAACCATATAGTCCCAGATGTGGGTTATTGCTCTCTTCGGGAATAAGTGAATCTTTGAAGTTTTGGAGTTCTTCTAAAGCTGTTTGAGGTTTTATAATTTGAAGTTTGGAGTTGTTGGTATTGTGCCCTTCGGCTCCGCTCAGGGTACAATTAGTTGTAATCTTGAGTTCGTTTTCTTTTAGGGAGAATGTCTTAAGTGGTTCTAGACAGATGAAAGATTTACTGTTGGCTGCAGAGTTATAGTCTGTACTTTCTAGCAGGAGCAGTTCACTGAAATTACTGCGTAGTTTCAAGTAGGCACTCACCGGTGTGATGAGGTCTGCTAGTTGTTTTTTATGTCTGGTACTGAATTTCATTTAATCCTCTGTTTTATCATTTTTCGTTATGTCATCTCGGCTCCGCTCGATGACCAAATAGATCATTGTCTTTTTTGATTGCCGAGCGGAGCCGAGGTATAAAAAAAACTGGTACAAAAAAAGCGGCTTATCGAAGTGATAAGCCGCTTAATACTATTTTTTACAACAATACGTGCGTTAGCTCACTCCGAAAGGATTCGAGTGTTGCCATTGCCATGTGTTTGTTGTTGGGTTGTTCATTGACCGATGTAAAGTTAACGAATTTTATTCATGACTGTTTTGTAAATTACTAGATTGGTATATTATTCTTGATAATTTAACTTGAGTGAATAGAATTATATCGTTTTAAATTAGTTGATTCTACTAAAGAAACTAACTATGAAAGTATTTAAAATTCTCTTTTCAGTTTTACTGATTAGCCATCTAACTAGTTGTCAAGACGGTTCTGAAAGCACAACGTTATTCTCAAACTCAAATATAGGAAAGCCAAATAAGCCAGATTCATTGTACCAAGGACTTTTATATTCCAAAGAAACAATGGTTCAATTGGAAGCCATTGTAGATTCTGTAAATGTTGATTTTTTAAATTGTGGTTTAGATCGAGATTATTATTCAGAACGTCAGGCTAAAGGAGTTCATGTCTTTCTAGAGAAATCCCATGCTAAAAAGGCTAAGACGGATATAGAGAGTGGTATTTCTTTAGAAGAATTTAAAAAGAGGTATCCAAGTGCTAAAACTTCACCTGAATTATTAATTATTAGATATAATTATCTTGACTACGAAGGAACCAAATTGCTAAAGTTTATGGATCCAACAGGTGATTATGAAATTAAACTGATGAATAAAAAAGATCTGTTTAGGAATGATGTCAAAGCCACATGGGTATGTAATAAATCCCTTAAATCAATTAGTGCATTTTTCTTCAAATCGGATTTTGAAAGTGAAAAATTGGACGAGAAGTATGCCCGAATGGTGCAGTATTCGGAATGCCTTATAGATACTAACACAACTCTTTATTTACATAAGAATATTGAACATGAATGGGATGAAAATTCTCTGATAAATCAATTCATGGGAAGAATGGATATGGTAACTGATAAGCCAGAAGATAACTTTGATGACTTCGAAGCTTATTATGAAGCGATGAATGTATGGGATTCCTTAAAAACAGATAAAGTAATAGCCGTTTTAGAAAATGATCCTCAACTAATATCCCTATTTCAAAGAGCCATTGAAGAAGGTCTTAGTTTAGGAGGTTCTAATGAAATGTTTGAAGCATATGTAGGTGAATTTTACTCTAAGGAAATGTCCTTGGAGCTAAAACGCGGAAGAAAAGTTTATGGCTCCTGTAGCATGGATAACAGTCCTATTATGCATGCTAAGGAAATAGCAGTTCTTTCAGCGGAAACTAAAAGTTGGAATGTTTTTTTACGTGCACACTTGAATATTATGAATGATAATTTTTCTCGAGCTTCGGATGCTAGTTATGCTTGGGAAAAACGAAAAACATATGCTCGGGAATTAGAGTTGTTAAACATTAACTTAACCGATTTGATTATAGGGGTCTGTTTAAGGATTGATGATGACTCAGAGAATCATTACTATGGCTATATAGGAAGAATGGGCAGAGCTATTTCAGAATTAGAAAATTCTGAAAAGATGATTAAGAAAATCACCTTTATGTTGAAGGACGACAATCTAGATGACTATAATCGCTTATTGATGGCTTATCTTTATTTGAACTTTATATCTTATACTGAAGGTGATGAAAAATTGGAGCACAAAGGGAAAATGCTTGATCTGTTAGACGTGCTTCCAAAGTATTTTCATAATCACATTTTACACAATTTACCAAAGGAAAATTAAAATGGGTATAAAATGGAACTGGATAGGATGGACAAAAACAATATTCGTTCTTATCTCTTGCCTTCCTGTTTTTTTCTCGAATTCACCAATAAAAGTTGTTGAAGAAAACCAAACAATCCATTCTTTAGTTAATTACATTCTAGTTGGTTTCATTTTAATAATCGTCAATTTTTTAATTGACAAAATTTTCAGAAAATCCATCATTGAAAAACCTAGTTGGAATGATAATCCATTAATTCTAAAATATCCCCTACGCCTTTATCAACTTTTTGGAGTCACTCTTACTTCCGCTGGAGGATTAGGGTATCTCAAGCATCAATTGAATTTCTCTGAATTTATTAATCCTCATGAAACTATACTTGGCTTGGGGATAGGGATTATAGCGGCCATGTACTTTCTTTCGCGATTCAGAAAGAAAGTTGAGGAAAATCTATAATAATTTATTGAACTATGAAAAAAATATGGGTTAGAGCTTTAGTGAGTTACTTTTTGGCGGCTTTCGTGGTTGAGGGATTTAATGCCTTTGCTGGAATTCAGTTTAAATCGGATAGCATGATCTTATGGATTTTTGCTTTCATAATATTCGTTACAGTGACTTTATACTATGTGGCCATTCATTACTGGACAATGTTCAGAGCCATTCAGAAAAATAAGGAGGAAAACGAAAACCGATCTCTTGATGAAGATATATAGTTTTCAAGAGTTATCTAACTTATGATGAATTGGGAAAAACAAAAGAATGATTCACCTTTCTACCCAACAATAATCTGTAATCTTGCAGTCACAATCTAATCTATGTTCAATTTCATTACCAAAACCTTAGAGTCCTTTTTAATTGACGCATTGGGTATAAAGCCTGAAATGGCGTTTATTCCTAAGACTATCGTTTTAGCTTTTATCTCTGCTATTATATTATTCACAGTGTGGCGCTTGAGTAGGTGGCTGCTTTTACGTTGGGTTCCAAAAGTGACTGAAAGAACCGAAACAGTGTGGGATGAAATCATTTTGAACAATAGAGTTATATCTGCCATTGCTCTTTTAATTCCAGTAATGATGTTGGACTATTGGGCTCCACATATTTTTTCTGGTATTTGGCAGGTCATTCCTTTTGTGAAAGGAACTACTGATGTTATCATAGTGTTTACTGCTGCATGGATTTTAGCTTCTGTGTTTAACTCAGTGAATGAAATACTAGCGGGAAACCCTGATTTTAGAGATAAGCCCATCGGAAGTTTTACTCAGCTAGGTAAAATATTTGTTTACTCCATCGCTTTTGTTTTAGCTATTTCTATCATTTTCGATAAGAGTCCTTTGTATCTGTTAAGTGGATTTGGGGCGGTGGCTGCAGTGGTCTTGTTGGTTTTTAAAGACAGTATTTTAGGTTTTGTGGCTAGTATTCAGCTTTCTGCTAATAACATGGTTCATGTGGGAGATTGGGTAACTGTACCTAAGTACAATGCCGATGGAGATGTGCTAGAAATAAACCTTACTACTATAAAAGTTCAGAATTTCGATAAGACGATTACCACTATTCCTACTTACGCTTTCGTAGCGGATTCTTTTACCAATTGGAGAGGAATGGAAATGTCTAATGGGAGAAGAATTAAGAGGGCTGTGCATATCCAAATTTCAAGTATTGCGTTTTGCAACGCTGAAATGATAGAACGGTTGAAGAAAATTCAATTGGTCAAAGAATACATTGAGAACCGTGAGGGAGAGATTAAGGATTATAACGCCAAGAATAATGTAGATCAAACTGTAATGGTAAACGGGCGAAAAATGACCAATGTAGGAGTGTTTAAAGTCTATTTAGAGAATTATTTAATGGCCAACCCGAACATCAACTCGAATATGACCATTATGGTAAGACAGCTTTCTCCAACTCCAGAGGGGCTGCCATTAGAGATTTATGCTTTCAGTATTCACCAAGAGTGGAAAGTATATGAAGGAGTTATCTCTGATATATTTGACCATGTGCTAGCTGCTGCTAGAGAATTTGAACTTCAGATATTTGAGAATCCTACTGGTGCTGATTTTAGGAAGCTCTCACCTGAAGCTTAAGTATATTGCCCTGGCCAAGTTAAAGAACACTTAATCAAAAGGTTGAATTCATGTGTTTGATGTTGGATTAAATTTCTTAATTTTAACATACAACTGTTTGATTCACTTTGTTGTATAGTATACGAGCAAACACCTTAACTCTTATGAAAAACTTTCTACTTCTCCTTTTTATTTGTACTGTATTAATCACTGATGTACTAGCACAATGTGATTCTCCTGAACTTATTAGCTGGGAATATCCAGATGCTAATACTTTAGTAATAGAATTTACGGCTTCTGAAGACTTAATTTCCTATGAAATAGAATTGAATGTGTTAATGATGGATAATGTCCCTGAACTTCCTGACCCTTATTATTTAACAGGAGAAACTGAGGAAGGGTTAAATACGGTGACGATTACTTTAGATGAGACAGTCCAACCTTTTGGTCATCAATACAGCTCTGTTATTATAACTGGAATTTGCGAATCAGAATCCAATACTTCAGACCTGTTCTATGTAAGTGATATGTCAATGTTAAATGATGGTATTTGTCCAGAAGTAGAAATCTTAAACTCATTTTTACCTGATGGGGTGGGAATCTCATTTGATTCTAGTTTTGATGTCCCAGTAAGTAATCCTCCTCTTCAAATAGATCAATTTTCTGTTTTCGTAGATATTACTCATTCATATTTAGGGGATTTAAATATTACTTTAACTAGTCCTGCAGGAACAGTTGTGACCCTAATGGAGTATCCAAACAGCTTCGGAGGAAGATCAAATATGAGTGTGTTATTTGAAGATGGCGCTCTACCGCTAGAATTAACTGAGCTCCCAGATGGTTTTGAAACTCTAAGAGGTGTACATGCTCCATCGGAGTCATTCGAAGCATTTGAGAATGAAATATTAAGTGGGACTTGGACCATTTCTGTCATAGACAATTTAGCAGCAGATTGGGGAGTACTTTGCGGAACATGCTTGATAGTGGAAGCTTCGGAATGTGAAACAAGTACCCAAGGAAAAATCTACTTTGACATTAACGGAAATGGGGAGCAAGATGAAGACGAACTTCCTCTAGCTTACAATTTATTAAGTACTTCACAGGATAATTCGCTGATGACTAATGGTCAGGGAGAATTTATCAACTGTTTCGAAGCAGGTTCCTTAGATTTTCATCCTGTTAACACTCCTCTTTACTATGAATTAGCGCCTGAAAATTACCTGTTAGAATTGGAAGAAGGAGATTTTTTAGAAGGCTTAGATTTTACACTTACACCTATTCCTGGCATGAATGATTTGGTGGTAGAAGTATACTCTTCCATTCCTGATGTTCCTGGATTTGAAAGAACTTATTATGTTTCATGTACTAACGTAGGAACGGAGTGTATAGATGATATCGTTCTCTCTTTCACCTCGCCAGAAAACACAGAGTTACTTCTGGTAAATGGATTAGTTGATCCTATTACTTCATCTCAAGAATTTACATTGGACTTAGGCACGCTTTGTCCTCAAGAGGCTACTGTGACATTCGCAGAGCTAATGTTAAGCGAATCATTGGAAGTAGGAATCATCCATTCTTATGAAGCTTCATTAGAATCAAGTGAAACGGACGAAACTCCAGAAAATAATATATATAGCTTAGAGACAGAGGTAGTTTCATCCTACGACCCGAATGATAAAACGGTGGATTATGAAGTTGTTTATGAAAATTTTATCGCGGAACAAAAAAGGCTTACTTATACAGTGAGATTCCAAAACGATGGAACATTCTATGCTCAAAACGTGGTGATTACAGATGTAATAGAAGAAGGACTAATCTTAGAATCATTCGAGTTATTAGAATCATCTCATGATGTGATTCCAGAATTTGATGGAAGGGAACTAAAGTTGAACTTTAATAACATTCAGCTTCCGCAAAGTGATCTTGGACTAGAAGAGAGCCAAGGGTATGTACGGTTTAGCTTTCAACCAACAGAAGGTTTTTCTTTAGGAGAAACAGTAGAGAACTCCGCAGCCATTTATTTTGATTTTAATGAGCCTATTATTACCAATACGGCTGTTACGTTGTATGATGAAGAAGAGATAATAGACTCTGTTACCGAAGTAGAGTTTGACGGATGGGTAGTTTATCCAAATCCGGTTAACTCTTTGTTAACTATAAAAAGCCATGAGAAAATTCTGTCGGCCAAACTGCTGAACGTAAGTGGTCAAATGGTAGTAGATAGAAAGATAAATAGTTTCTATTTTGAGCTGAATACTGAGAAACTATCAGAAGGGATTTATACGCTAGTTGTAGAGAATTCTACTGGAACAGCTATGAGAAGAGTAGTGAAGAACTAGTTTTTAAATTATAAATTAGTTAATCTATTAGTGCTTTAAAAACATCTCTAACATCCATTTTAGTGACATCTATGTGGTAGGCTAAAAGGCCTGCTTTTTCGGCACCTTCTACATGCTGTAAACTGTCATCTATGAAGAGAGTTTTAGCTGGCTCTAATCCTTCTAATTTGCAATACTTAGTGAATGACTCTGGATATGGTTTTTTAAAACCTAGAACATTCGAATAATGAACTTTTTCGAATGCAGCCTTAAAGTAATCTAGTCCCATAGAACGATCTACTATTTTTTCGAATTCTGCTACATGAATAGCATTTGTGTTTGAAAAAATGAAAGTTCTAAATTTATTTTTTAATTGGTAAATCATGTCTATCCTTTCCTTAGGCATATCTAAAAGGATAGTATGCCAGGCTTCTTCCAATACTTCATTAGAATGATTTACTTCAAGAGCGGCTCTTACTTCATCATAAAAAGCTTCTCTAGAGATGTTTCCTGTTTCTAGCTTGTCGAATAATTTAGTCTGGCCGCTTTGAGCGTAAATGGCATCAAATCCTTTTCCGCCTAGTGCAGAAAAAGCACGTACAGGTGCATCATAATCAATATCGAATAATACTCCACCGAAATCAAAAATGATAGTATCTATTCCGGATAAATCCTCTTTAGTAAGAGGAACAGACTTAAAAATCATAGGTTCTATTTTATGCGTGTAAAATTGAGAATAATAAAAGGATCTGCTAGAAGAAAATATGGATTGAATCCTGAATTAATGCTTCTTTAACCAAGCTCCAGGGTTTTCATCAGACTTAATGTTCTGAAGAGCGGACTTAGCAGCAGATTTATTGGTGTAGCTTCCGTAGCACACCATGTGAAGTTTTCCTTTTTTACCAAAAACTCCAGCGTCAAATCCTTTTCTTCTTAGCTTTTGAACTAGTCCATCAGCATTTGATTCATCCTGGAAACATCCTGCTACTATGAAGTACAATTCTAAAGAAGAGGAATTGCTTACATATGCTGAAGATGTGTTATCAGAAGAAGAATTCTTTAAAATTACTTTCAGGCCATCAGGGCTAATTTCTCCTTTTTCAAATGAATAGAATACTGATTGAAGCTCGGGATTCTGACTCACTACTAATTCCAATTCACTCGCAGCTTCTTCGTATGTGAATTGAAGTTTTTCATCTTCCAGTCTTGGCATAAATTCCGCTTCATTTAAAGCGGTTTTTCCTGGCATAAAGCTGCTAAAAAACGAAGCTATGTTAGAGGAGTTTTCATTGACTTGCATTCCTCCTATAAACATCACACCTAGAAAAGCAGCGGCAGCTACCCATCCAGTTTTTCTTTTTCTAGAAGGAGCTACTTCCTCTTTGGCCCTTTCGATAGAAATAACTTCAGCTTCAATAGCTGGTTCCACAAGTGATGGAGCTATTTCAGAATTGTTTTCTTCAGCCATCAGTTCTTCCAAAGTAGGAAGGAAAACCGGCTTTAAACCAAAGGAATCTCTTAAAAAATTATGAGTGTCTTCAGGCGAAAATTCTAAAGCTCCACTGGTATTTATAGAAATCCATCCTATCCCTTCCAGTGAAAGTCTTTTGTTAGAGTGTAAATCATGTTTAAACTCTTCTACAGAAGATGACACGAACTCTGCAGCTGTCTGATAACTAATGTTTTCTTTCTGAGAAATGTAATTAGCCAATAGGCCATCGTTATTCTTCAGGTTTACGTTAAAAGACAATTTTTTAGAAGGCGGAAACACCATCTGCTTCTTAGGATGAATAAACGCAGGCTTATAATTAGTGACGAATCCACCAAACTTAGGGATGATAACACAGTCGTGTTCAAACAGTAAGTCTTGTATGGCCTGGTTAATATTCATATCTTTAGAACTAACGCGAATTTATGAAACTAAAACATCACTTCCAATGGTGAAGGAAGGTTTAGGCATAGAAAGCATCTTCATAGTGCTCTACATCTATCTTTCCTCGGGTAACTTTTATTCCGATGATGTCAAATCTAGACTCACAATCTATGTCATTCATAAGTAAATATTCATGTGCGGCCAACACTATTCTTTTCTGCTGTCCTTTGCTTACCGTTTCCCATAATTCCAGGAGGTCATTGTTTTCTCGAAGCTTGACTTCTACAAAAACAAAAACACCATTTTTTTCAGCTATAAGGTCTATCTCAAAAGGATGGTATCTCCAATTTTTAGCTTTTATGGTGTACTCATTTTTCAAGAGATATTTAGCCGCTAAATCTTCTCCAAGCTGTCCTTGCTTTTTTTTATGAAATGAATCCAAAGTATTTTGTTTTTAACTACTTATTCATGAGGGCTCAAAGTTCTAGAAATTACTGACTTTTGCAACGCGCATGAACGAATTCTTAAAGAAATATTCTGACCAGCTTATTATGCTAGCTATTATCAGTTTTTCATTTTTTTGGAAACTCCCACATTTGGGAGTCAGGGACTTATGCTTGGATGAGCCATTTACGCTGTATCATTCACAGAAATCTGTATTGGGGATAATAGACCGCTGTACACAAGGGCCAAACGCTCCTTTATTCATGGTTCTGGTGCATTTTTGGTCCAAGATAGTTGGGTTTTCTGAGGAAAGTATTCGTATTCTACCGTTATTGATCAGTTCTCTAACGGCTGGTGTTCTTTACATCACTGGAAAGCGATTTTTTAGTTTTTGGGCTGGATTGTTAGCTGCTGGATTATTTATGTTTTCCAAGTATTTTTTCTATTTCTCAGGAGAATTAAGAATGTATGGACTAATGTGTTTGTGCACTAGCGGTGCGTTATTCTTCTTTTTAAAGTCAGCTGAAGAAAGAAAACAGAAGGATTTTTGGTTTCTATTGCTTTGCAATGTGGCTCTTGTTTACTCTCATTATTTCGGGTGGTTCATCATTCTCATTGAAGCCATCTCAGCCCTGTTTTATTTAAAAGATAAGGTTGTCTTCAAAAGATTAGTTTGGGTTTTAGTAGGAACAGTTCTTAGCTTTTTGCCCTTGTTTTTAGTGTTGGTAGAACAGTTTGTAAAATCAACCGATGGTACTTGGGTAGGTGCTCCTCCTGAAGGACAATTTAAGATTCAGGTTCACGCTTTTCTAAATTCAGGAATGGTGTTTCGATTGCTGGAATTTTTTATTCCCATTGGCTTGATCTTAGCTTTGGTGTTAGGCCAACTATTTAAAACTCCTAAGAGATATATAGTGGTATTGATTTGGTGGTTAATTCCACTTGGGCTCATGTACCAACTTTCTTCAGAGATTCCTATGTTCATAGACCGCTATGTACTTTACTGCAGCATCGGACTATTTGTATTTATAGGAGCTTTTATTGAACGATTTGCCCATTTTAAATGGCTTCAAGGCATTCTTTCCATTCTTTTAATAGGGCATATGTGTGGTTCATTTTCTATGGGAAAGGAATATTATAGAAGAGAAATTAAATCTGCTGTAGAGGAAGTAAAGTCATTAGAAAGCAAAGAGAATTTAGTCATACTTTATCCAGAATGGTCCAAGTTGAATTTCTCTTACCATTACGATTTAGAGATTTTTAAAGAGCAGAATCTACTAGTGGAAAAATTAGGTGATGCTAAAATATTTCCACTTTGGACAGCCGATCAGGTGATGGATAAAGCCGTGGAAACAGGAAAAGATGAAATCATTCTTTTCAATAATGCTGGCCCATATGATGCTGGATATATAGAAATGGTGAATGGTTTGAAAAAGGAATATCAAGAAATAAGTAATAAAGAATTTCCTGATAATCTGATAGTCTCTGTATTTCGAAAGAAGTAAACTAAGTTTGTAAGAAGATTAAAAAGAAACCATTCTGAAGACTAAAAGAATTATAGCACCCACTTGGAAAGAATACGAGCTCATAGACTGCGGAAATGGGAAAAAGCTAGAACGTTTCGGATCTGTAATCATTGAAAGACCAGAAGTAGCCGCTACCGGAAAACCCAGACTTAGTCAGAAGGAGTGGAGCCAACAAGTGACTACTCGTTTTACCCAATCATCAGCCAATTCTGGAAAATGGAGTAAACAGCTAACCCCTTGGGCTATCTCTTATGGCGGAAGCCATAAACTAGGATTTAATCTCAGCATTTCCCAATTCAAGCACATCGGAGTTTTTCCTGAGCAGAGTAGTAATTGGGAATATATTTTCTCAGCGTTGCAACGCAAAAGAAACTCAAAAGCCCTGAACCTTTTCGCTTATACTGGAGGTGCATCACTAGCAGCCAAGGCTGTTCAATCAGACATCACACATGTAGAAGCCTTTAGCCAGTTGATTTCTAAAGCCAAGGAAAACATGGAAAGTAGTGGCCTGAAGGATGTGAGGTGGATGAAAGAAGATGCGCTGAGGTATGTACAGAAAGAAGTAAAAAGAGGAAAAAAATATGATTTGATTATCATGGATCCTCCTTCATGGGGTAGAGGACCCAAAGGAGAGAAATGGAAATTAGAATCCCAATTAGATGAGCTCATAAAGGGAGTTTCACAACTGTTGAATAAGAAAGCATACATCATAGTCAACACCTACTCAGGAATTTCTCCAGAGCAGTTAAAAGAGCGATTAGAAAACCACATTTCATTTGGCTCAGTAGAATGTGGAAACTTGATAGTAGAAGCTACTTCAGGAGCAGAATTTTCTACGGGGAGTTTAGTAAGAGGTCAAGTTAAATAAGAGTAGCCGCAATTGGGCGAAACTATTTAGATTTGCAGCCAAAATAAATCCACATGTCCAAGTCCATTTTAGAATTAGCCCAACACTTAGATTCAGCTGCTATCAATGCAGCTGCAGTACCTCAGATTAGCATAGATCAGGAACTTTCTATAGCAGAAGCATATCAGGTTCAGGTAGCATCTATTGATCAGCGTTTAGCTAGAGGAGAGAAACTGTTAGGCTATAAAATGGGGTTCACTTCTAAGGCTAAAATGGAGCAGATGGGCGTGCATGAACTTATTTGGGGAAGGTTGACTTCTAACATGGAGTTACAGGATGGAGATACTTTAGAATTATCGAAGTACGTTCACCCAAGAGCAGAACCGGAAGTAGCTTTTAGAATCAGTAAGGATATCCCTGGAGAACTTAAAGAATCAGATATCCCTAATTATGTAGATGCAGTATGTGTAGCCATAGAAATCATAGATTCTAGATACAAGAATTTCAAGTTTTCATTAGAAGACGTGATAGCAGACAATTGTTCGTCTACAGGATATGTTTTAGGAGAATGGTTAACAGCAGAAAACAAGTTTGATAGTTTATCTATTTCATTAGAAGTAAATGGAGAGGCAGTTCAGCCTGGTTCTACAAATGATATTCTAGGAAACCCATGGAACTCCTTTTTGGAAGCCACTAGAATATTCAAAAGAGAAGGAATAGAGCTTAAAAAAGGAATGGTTCTGTTGGCAGGAGCTGCTACACCAGCAGTCTTTCTAAAGGCTGGTGATGAGGTGAAAGCTAGTTGTGATGGGATGGGTGAGGTTGGATTGAAAGTTTCTTAGTTTCCAGTTGTCACTTTTATAGTGTTAACTTTACTACATGAAATTTACCTTTATTTTAGTCGGATTACTATCAGGGTCAATACTGTTCGCTCAGAATTTTGATTTTGAACAACTCATACCACCTTCTCCTTTCCCTCAAAATATAGCAGAGATCTCTGGTACAGATTCTGGTGACAGTAATGCCGCGGATTTAGATAATGATGGCGATATTGACTTTATAATCACTGGATATGGGAATTTTGATCTTACTACTAAAATTTATCTAAATGACGGCATAGGAAATTTTCTAGAAGATTACGAATCTACTTTAACTCCAATGTATAACTCATCTGTAGAATTGGCTGATCTAAATGGAGATGGTTCACCAGATATTATTCTTTCAGGTAGGCCAGACAACATGTTTGGAGGAACTGAAACTTTAACTGAAATTTACCTGAATGACGGAAATGGTACATTTACGATTATACCCCATTCTATTCCAGACTTATCTTATGGAGATATAGATAGTGGAGATCTTGATAATGATGGTGATATAGATATAGTGATTTGTGGAGAAGAGACTTCTGGTTTTGCTTTTGCGGGAGTCTATTTAAATAATGGATCGGCTGAATTCACACTAAACCAACAATTGACAGGTAGTGTTTATGGGACTATATTATTAGGAGACACTGATAATGATGGAGACCTAGATTTGTACCTCAGTGGTAATTTAGTTACTGGAATTTCTGTCAATGCAATGTGTCGACTTCATGAAAACGATGGAGAAGGATTTTTTACCACAATGCCATTAGGATTATCGCCTTCAATGAATGGTGCTGCAGTTTTTTTCGATATGGATAGCGATGGCGACCTAGATCTTTTAGTTAATGGGAGAGTAGCTAATTCTCTAGTGAGAACAGATTTATATTTGAATAATGGAAATAATTTATTTGAACTAGTTGAGAATACTCCCTTTCAGGATTCAGAATTAGGTGATATTGGTGTGTCTGATTTTGATTTAGACGGTGATTTAGATGTGTTAATGACTGGAATTCAAGGGGTAGTTAGTCACACAAGATTATATACTAATGACGGAACTGGAGATTTTGTTGAAAACACAGATCATGAGTTTGATGATTTTGGTATGGGTAGTGTTCTTTTTGCTGACTTTAATTCGGATTCATATGAGGACGTTTTAATAGGTGGAGATTGGTCTGAGTTTACCAATATTAACAGAGTTTTCCTAAACAATGGTACAGGTCATTTTTCTCCAATATTAAATACACCATTTGAAGACATTTCTGGTGACTTTAATTTTGCTGACGTGGATAATGATGGCGACTTGGATTTTATCCAAACGGGAGGTCACACATCCTCGAGATTTCAAACAAACCTATATATCAATGAAGGAAGTATGATTTTTTCGAAATCTGAATCTGAGTTTTATGGTGTTAGAAATTCTTCTGTTAAATTTTCAGATATTGATTTGGACGGTGATATGGATGTAATTATTTCAGGTGAAATTGATGGTTATGAACCGCTAACTGTACGTTACACCAATGATGGAAATGGAAATTTTTCTGAAGTTGGTTTTACTAACGTAACTGACTTGGATCAAGCAGCTCTTCTTTTCTTTGATATAGATAATGATGGAGATGAAGACTTAATAGCAGCTGGCGAAAACAGCAATGGTGAAGAATTTATTCGTCTTTTTGAAAATAATGATGCTAGTTTACTGGCTAACATTAATACTCCTTTTATTCCATTATCAAACCCAACCTTGAATATATTAGACGTAAATGGAGATGGTATAAAGGAGGTAATATCATTTGGAAATGATGGCATTAATCCGGCAGCTTTAGTTTATTCACTAGACGGTTCAGGTGGATTTGAACTTTTCAGTTCGTCCCTTTTTGATCCAGTTAATTATCCTAGGGTGATAATAGGAGATATCGATATAGATGGAGATGATGATTTACTTCTCTCAGGATCTGTTGGTTTTGGAATGAACACTGAATATGTCTTGTATTACTATCAAAACTTAAATGACGGGTCATTTAATAGAATAGATTTGTTTGAAGGAGATGGTTTATCTCGTGGAGCATTAAACCTTTCAGACTTTGATTTGGATGGAGATTTAGATTTAATAGTTTCTGGATATAATTTGTCAGGGGTGGAGGAGACTAAAGTTTATGAAAACATTGGAGAAGGAGAGTTTAATGAAGTTTTCGAAATGCCTTTTCATCATATTGGCTGGTCTCATATGAAGTCTGCCGATTTAGATAATGATGGAGATTTGGATTTAATGTATTGCGGGATTGATAGGAACAATAATGAGATATTTAGATTGTTTGAAAACAAAGTTATTTGTGTTGGACTAAATCAATACAACGTGGATAACCATACAGAAGACGTTATAATTTTCCCAAATCCGAGTTCTTTATCCATAAAAATAAATTCTAAAAGTAGAATTCCACTAAGTTCGGTTATCCAGATAGTCAATATGGATGGTGAAATAATAATGGAGGAGGAATTCCAAAAGAATAAAAACTATGATATTTCTAAAATCAGTTCCGGGGTTTACTTCGTTTCCATTTTCTCAGAAAACCGTGATCTTTTATACAAGACTGAGGTGTTGATGAAAAGGTAATCCGATTGTTTTTCGGTCATATAAGACATTGATAATTTGACCTTAGTGTTAAAATCTGTTCAGGTTCTGAATAGTGTAATAATTGCACTTGGTCCTTTCAATTTATCGAATAAAACTTTATTTAGGTAGATTAATAATTATCCATATATTTGTACCTACAAATAATGTACAGGTAATGAAAGGGTACTTTAAGGCAATTCACGAAATAATAAGAACTGGACACTGGATTACAGATTCTGTTTCTAAGGAATTAAAAGAATTTGATATTTATGAGCCGCAGTATAATGTGCTTAGAATTCTTAAAAGTGCCAATGGAAACCCTATTTCAGTCAATGCCATTTTATGCGAGATGGTCCAAAGATCTAGCAATGTGACTAGGATTGTAGACAAGCTTGTACAAAAGGAACTCGCAGAAAGAACATTGTCTTCAGAAGACAGAAGAAAAATGGATATTGTCATTACTGAAAAGGGAATAGAATTATTGAAAACACTGGATAAAAAAGTTCAAGATTTCCATAAACCTATGGTCAATAACTTAACCACCTTGGAGATTGAAAAACTAGAGTTTTTGATTAAAAAACTAAGAGGATCATAAGAAGAGATTATTGAATAATAGAGCGGAATAACAACTGCTTTTTTTTAACTATAAATGTGTACCTACAAATAATGTATGAGTTATGAATAGAAGTATTAAATCAACACACAATTACAAAAACATTAATGGCCTAATACCAGGAGTTAGAGGTCAAAGAGCCTTTCCTACTGCTGAGTTTAGAGAGTCTGATCCATTTCTAATGCTGGATCATATTGGCCCAGAAAAAGTAGGCCCAGATTTTTTCTTAGATGGAGCAGGCCATGACCATCCTCACAGAGGGTTCGAAACTATAACCTTCATGTTTGAAGGTAGAATGGACCATAAAGACTCTCTGGGAAATAGGTCAACGTTAGATTCAGGGTCTGTTCAGCGAATGAATGCAGGTTCAGGAGTCATTCACGGTGGTGATATGGCCTCAGATAAAAACACCGGTCGGTTTCATGAAATGCAACTTTGGGTGAACAATCCAATTTCTGAAAAAATGTCTTCTCCAGATATTCATAATCTATCCTCTAAGGAGATTCCACAAAAACTAGAAGGAAACATGAACCTCAGAGTGATCTCAGGAACAATAAATGGATTGACTGGAGCCATTCACACAAAATCAGATACACAGATAGCACATGTAATTTCTCATGGTCTAGGTTCTATCTCTTTAGGAGATTTCTCACAGAAGAGCAGAGTCATGCTTTATATGCTAGAAGGAACTGCTGTTGTTAATGGCACTTCAATTGACGAATTTCAGTTAGTTGATTTCAATGAAGATGGAATTGATATTCACATAGAGACAGAATCAGAAGCTCAATTTTTAATTCTAGCCGGAACACCTTTAAAAGAGCCAGTAGCTTTTGGTGGCCCATTTGTGATGAATAATACAGAGGAGATTAACCAGGCCAATTTGGACTTTCAACAAGGAAAATTTGGATCAATTAATAATTAATATGAAGCTTTATTTAATTCTCATATTGTTACTCTCTTCAATTCAATTCTTTGGACAAGAAGATTCTCTTTCCATAAGTTCGGAATTGGGAATAAGAGGAAGATGGCAAACTGGTAATCTGAATCAACTAGCAATTAACCCTCTGTCTCTTATACACATCTGACGCTGC
>CAJXOV010000002.1 GCA_913057815.1 uncultured Flavobacteriales bacterium | reverse complement strand
GAGGTCTCGTGGGCTCGGAGATGTGTATAAGAGACAGGTAGAAATTAAGTCTTTAAATAGCAAGCAACTTGATCTTTATGTGAAGATGCCTTCTGTTTATAAAGAAAAAGAATTAGGACTAAGATCTACTCTGAGTAAGGCTCTTGAAAGAGGAAAGGTAGAGCTTAGCGTTTATTACGACTCAACAGGAGAAGAGAAAAAAGCCGTAATTAATAAGTCACTTGTAGAGGTTTACCACAGAGACTTTAAAGCTGCTGCGGATCTTATAGGTCAGGATAATGTGGATTTCATGTCTTTAATTATGCGAATTCCTGATGTAATGAAAGCTGAAAAAGCTGAATTAGACATCAACGAGTGGAATGGTGTTATGGAATTAGTAAAAGGAGCACTAGTAGGAATTCAGGATTACCGGTTGGTAGAGGGTGAAAAGTTAGAGAAAGAATTCGAAGAAAGAATCGCTAACATTTTGAATTACCAAGGTGAGGTTCAAGAGCCTGTAGAAAGAAGATTGGTTAAAATAAAAGATAGAATTAAGAACAACCTAGAAGATGTTATTGATTCAGATAAAATAGACTCTAATAGATTTGAGCAAGAACTCGTTTTCTTCTTGGAGAAACTTGATATTTCTGAAGAAAACTCAAGGCTTAAGAGTAATTGTGATTATTTCTTAGAAGTGTTAGGAGGTCCTAACTCTGAAGGTAAAAAACTTGGGTTTATAGCACAAGAAATAGGAAGAGAGATTAACACTATGGGTTCTAAGGCAAATGACGCTGATGTTCAGAGATTAGTGGTAAAAATGAAAGATGAGCTCGAGAAAATTAAAGAGCAAATATTAAACGCCCTTTAAAAGAAAAATGAGTTCTGGTAAAGCTATCATATTCTCTGCACCAAGCGGAGCCGGTAAAACCACTATTGTACAGCATTTATTGCAACGCGGTTTAGATTTAGAGTTTTCTATATCTGCAACCACACGTGCTCCAAGAAAAATAGAACGGTCAGGTAAGGATTACTTCTATTTATCCATTCCAGAGTTTTTAGAAAAGGTAGAAAAAGATGAGTTCTGTGAGTGGGAAGAAGTATACACTGACAATTACTATGGTACGTTGAAATCGGAGATAGAGCGAATTTGGGCTAGCGGTAAAAATGTAATCTTTGATGTGGATGTGGAAGGTGGAATAAGTTTAAAAAAATATTTCAGAGATAAGGCACTCTCTATTTTTGTTCAGCCACCATCTATAGAAAGCCTAAAAGAAAGGTTAGAAAAAAGAGAAACAGAAACACCTGAGAGTATAGCCCGAAGAATAGGTAAAGCAGAGCAGGAACTTAAGCAAGCCGATCAGTTTGATTTTATATTGGTAAATGACGATTTAGAAGAGGCTTTTTCTAGAGGAGAACAAGTGATTAACGAGTTTTTAGAAAATGAGCAATAAACACATTGGCCTTTTCTTTGGTTCGTTTAACCCTATTCATGTAGGCCACTTAATTATAGCCAATCACTTAATTGAAAACACTGAGTTAGAAGAGCTTTGGATGGTAGTAAGCCCACACAATCCTTTTAAAGAAAAAGCATCTCTACTGGCTGATAATCATCGACTAACCTTAGTTAGAATAGCCACAGAAGAAAACTCACTAATACAAGCTTCTAATATAGAGTTTGATCTTCCGAAACCTAGTTACACGGTTCAAACACTTGCTTATCTTAAAGAAAAACATCCAGAATATAAATTCTCTCTTATTATGGGAGAGGACAATCTAAGAGGATTACATAAATGGAAAAATGTGGGTGAAATAATCCATAACCACTCCATTTATGTGTACCCTAGAGTACGAACTATTCAAGAAGAAGGAAAAGAGCTTTCTGCTAAACCTCACGAAGATTTAAATGGAGCAGATTTTCATTTTATAGACGGTCCTATGCTCACCATTTCTGCTAGTCATATCAGAAATTCCATTAAAAACGGAAAAAGTGTAAAATATCTTCTGACTCCAGAGGTAGAAAAATACGTAGAAGAAATGCACTTTTACAGATAGTTGATTAGTTTTGTTTCAGCCTGAATCTCTTACATTTAAAACTTAAAACTAGTCAATGCTTGTCAAAACTTTCGGTGCCACAGTAATAGGAATAGACGCCACTATAGTCACCGTAGAAGTAGATATAGGAAAAGGAGTTCAGTATTTCTTAGTAGGTCTTCCAGATAATGCCGTTAGAGAAAGCAAGCAAAGAATAGAAGTAGCCATGAATAGCATTGGCCAAAAAATTCCACGCAAAGGAATCACCATTAACATGGCTCCAGCAGATATCCGAAAAGAAGGTTCAGCATATGACATGACCATGGCTATAGGACTTCTAGCGGCATCCGACCAAATTCCAGCAGAGACCGTGGGAGATTATTTAATCATGGGAGAATTAAGCTTAGATGGCGGTGTTCAGCCACTGAAGGGAATACTTCCAATAGCTATAGAAGCCAGAAAAAGAGGCTTTAAAGGAATGATTATTCCTAAAGCAAATGCCAGAGAAGCAGCCATAGTAAGTGACTTAGATGTTTATGGAGTAGATAACATTAAGGAGGTGGTTGACTTTTTTAATGGTGACCTGGCGTTGCAACGCACCATTATAGACACCCGAGAGGAGTTTTTCTCTAAGCTTGATGAATCACTAGTAGATTTTGCCGATGTAAAAGGACAGGAAAACATCAAGCGCGCCTTTGAAATAGCCGCTGCGGGTGGCCATAATGTAATTTTAATCGGTCCTCCTGGAGCAGGAAAAACGATGCTAGCCAAAAGATTACCCACCATTCTTCCTCCATTAAATCTTCATGAGGCGCTAGAAACCACTAAGATTCACTCAGTAGCAGGAAAAATGAGAAGCGAAGATTCTCTTTTAGCACTCAGGCCGTTTAGAAGTCCACATCATACTATATCAGATGTAGCTTTAGTAGGAGGTGGAGGTTTTCCACAACCCGGAGAAATATCATTAGCACATAACGGAGTTCTATTTTTAGATGAACTTCCAGAGTTTAAAAGAACCGTGTTAGAAGTAATGCGTCAACCTCTTGAAGATCGAGTAGTAACTATTAGCAGAGCTAAGTTCTCAGTAGAATTTCCTGCTAGTTTCCAATTGGTGGCTAGTATGAACCCGTGTCCATGCGGTTATTTTAACCATCCAGATAAAGACTGTGTGTGTGGCCCTGGAATAGTGCAGCGGTATTTGAATAAAATCTCTGGACCTCTTTTAGACAGAATAGACATTCATGTAGAAGTAACGCCAGTAAACTTTGATGAGCTTACCGACAAGCGAGAAGGAGAAAAAAGTAACTCTATCCGTGAACGTGTAATGAAGGCCAGAGACGTTCAAGAAAAGCGCTACGAAAACGACAAAGAAATTCACGCCAATGCGCAGATGAGCACCAAGCGTTTAAAAGAAGTTTGTCCACTAGACACAGCTAGCGAAAAGCTCTTAAAAACAGCAATGGAAAGATTAGACTTAAGCGCCAGAGCATATGACAGAATTCTAAAAGTAGCCAGAACAGTAGCTGACTTAGGAAACTCTGAAAACATTAAACCCGAACATATAGCAGAAGCTATTCAGTACAGAAGTTTGGATAGAGAGAATTGGGCTGGGTGAACTGATTTAAAACTACTCCCGTTTAATCAGTTAACAACTCTCTTCCCTCAATAAAAGCCCTTCCCTATTCTGGAATATTCAGCGTTCATTGACCAATAGAATCAAAATTCTTTTCTTCTCATAAATCCACCCTACTCTAGTAGGAATCCGACTACAATTCAATAAGGATAGTACTGACAAAAGCCCCCGTAAAACAGAGTCAAATTAGTACCACAACAACTGAAAAACATTATTCTTGAAAACAAAAACTAGTCAAAAACTATTGACCTGTTTCTTGCTAATTACTGCCTTTTATAGCACAGGACAGGAACAGGACAACAATTACAGCACTCATGAACTAAAAGACACTTATTTGTTTTTTCTTCATCGAGAAGCCATCCTTAAGGATGCCTTAGACAGGAACCAAAATGGAGTCATTGATTTAAATATAACGTCTGAGTTTCTAAAAGTTTATGAAGTTCTATTGCCTTATATCGGCCATTTAGAGCGCCCTACTTATTTTGACCCAGATTCACGAGTTTTTGACGACTATCTTTTTAAGTCAATTGTGTTTTATGATGTATTCCATTCTAAAATAAATCGATCAGGAAGGCGTAATAATCATGAGGTATTTCCATTAAAGGAATCTCTAAATTACCTCGATGATCTTTTCGTAAAACAACGGATGCCTTCTTTCCTATCTTATGATGAAGAGTTATTGTCTGATTTCTACCAATACGACTTTAGTTTTTGTGATTTATGCGAGGTTAACAACGCCTCTGTCTTTTGCTTTTTATGTGATAATTATGATGTTTCAACACTGAATTCACCTTCAGATATAGATTCTAAGTATTTCACTAACAACTATCTTAACTTCTTAGCTCGAGCAGAAGGGTGTTCTCCAGATTTGCAAAGCGAATATGCCGACATGCTAGGTTTAGCAAACGGAAATGCCGCAGAAATTGGAACCAATGCAAATACTGGAATAAGTCAAAGAGGAATTAAAATAAACCCTGGGAATTATCAGGTAATGCTACATTCTTCGGCTATTTGGGAAGGAGGTGAGGATTGTACCAATTGTCTGGTTTTAGGTGTTCAGTTATATGACGATCAATATAATTTAATCACAGACGATGAAATTACTGGATTGACACCTCCTACAGCAGACTTTCCTTTCTATACTGGTAGAAAGTCTTACTCTATACATGATGATCAAGTGTTGTCACTGTATTTTTCCGATTTCTACCCAAATTGGGATGAAAAATGTTTTAGCTTCAACATCCCTTCTTCAGAAGTGGCTTTTATGGACTTTCACCTTTTCACCCCTTATAATGGTGATTTTGACTTTCAAGTAGGAAAATATCCTCGGGTGTTTTTAGATGACATCTATTTAGGAACTAATAATGGAGTAAACCTCCTTGAAGATTCTCAATTCTTGAGAGACAAAGATGTATCTCCATGGGAAAGAATGTACCTCGAAAGAGATAAAGCTGTTTATAGAGACCAAACCCCGTTCGTCAGCGCATTAGACAAAAGCATACAAGAACTTAATCTACAGCTAGGTGAAGAAGCTGCCGAACCTTTTAAAATTATACTGACTTTCCCACACATTTCAGAATTCAAAAGAACTTCAGATGATTTATTAATTCCAAATCCATTTATTGAGGATGAAGAGTATTTCGAGGTAAAACCTGAATACCAAAACCAAAACGTGATTACCTATTATTTTAATCAAATCCAAAGGCAGTTTAAAAAATGGAAGAAGAAGAACAGATATGGAAAACAATCACCTTGTCCCATAGAAATCGCAGGGATTTACTTAGCGTCAGAAAGTCTACCTACTGGAAACTCAGCTTACAATAATTATATCAAATACATTAAAAAAGAGGTGGAAGCTAGAGGCTGGGTTCTAACAGCATCTCCTTATTCACAGTTTTCATGTCAGTCTAACTCTCCTGAGCTCGGTTTTAGGTTTGAAGGGTATGAGCAGCACTTTGACTATTTATGGCAGCAGCCAAATTCCTTTTCCAAAAGACAGCCGGCCACGGGCAGGCAAGTAGTAGATAGAGATATTCTCCAATTATCAAAAAAGCTAATTGATGAAAAAGAAATAGGTATTATGATGGAGTATAACCAACCTAAAAACCAAGGGGAGTTAAAAGACCCTTATCACCCTTACCATAGATTTCATGATTACCTAGATTATAGTTTAAAGTATCACTCAGTTAATAATTACTCCGCGTTTGCAGATGACGAAGGTGGTTTTTACAATTTAGCGGTTAGCCGATTAGAAGAAAAACGAGATCTTTATGACAAGCTGCACTCTCATTTAAAAAAATCTGATTGCGGGACTATTCCAAACCCTAATTTTGAGCATTTTGAAGACAAAACTCTTCAGCATTGGATATACTTTACTGGTGACCCAATATTAAGATCAGATTCAATACTCAAATTCCACCCACACTCCACTAGCTCACTCCACAAAGGAGCTTACTCTTTAAGCTGTGGAGATTTATCCGGAGGAATAACCTCTCCTATAATTTCTGTAAAACCAAACTCTACTTATGAGTTAAAAGCACAAGTAAAAAACAACTCTTCTGGTTGTGTTTTTGGCCTCATTAGATTATTAAACAAAAACAAAGAACAAATAGGTTTTGAAATAATAGGAAACGCTAGTGAGTCAGACTCATGGGTAGACTACACTCAACTATTTACCACTCCATCTGAAGCATATTTAGTGGAGTTAGTCTTTTTCGGGAGTTGTGATATACTTGTAGATAATATAAATCTCTCATACTCCAATTCTCCTGATGAAGAGTCTATATTTAATCAGGTTCACCCAATGAAAATGGAGGTTTCAGATACTGTTTATACAAACGACATTATCCCTATTACTAACATGACAGACTCTCTCCTTTTATCATGGTCTGCTAAATATCATCCGACTGAGATGAATGGGATTCAACAAAAAAATTACTCATTAGGGTTTAAACTTTTTGGGTATTTCGAAAATCCGTTGAGCACTTTTGCAATTTCAAATTCTGATGTACAAAACCAGTATTATTACTTTAACGTAAACCAAGGAGGGGATTACAAAATTGAAGACAACTCTACTGGTATTTCCACTTATACTGATGGCCCATGGATAGGAGAAGGGTGTAACACTGATTTTACCGAAGAATTAGAAGGCGATATTTATAAATTCAATTTTACAATTGACTGCCAAAATCAATCTTCAGAATTTGAATACATATCATTAGGAGCGTCTAACTACTGTGATGTATGCTTTCCTCAAATAGGCATGAACTGTTCAAATCAAGACTTAACTGTTCTCGAAAACCATTCGCCATACTCAGGGCTAAACACCTGGTGGACCAACCAATCTACCTATAACGAATTCAAAATTAGTCTACAAGATTTATACACGCAGGGAGCACGCGGAATTCAACCATTCTTTTTTCAAAACCAAGGAGAAGCCGGGGATCTATTAACTATCCATCATCCACAAATAACAGTCATTCAAGAGCCATTAAAATCAGAGTCACACACATTCTACCCTAAGTTAAAATCAACCGAAGAAAATGAAGACGACCTATTTTCAGATTCTAATCACTCATTTCGGGCATTTCCAAATCCTGCTTCTGATGAAATTCAGTTAACTTTTTCTGCGTTGCAACGCTCTGAAAGCTCACTATTACAGCTTCACGATTTAACAGGTAAGCTTACATTTAGTGCACAAATCAACCTTGATAACGGATCTAAAACCATTGACACTTCTAGTTGGCAGTCAGGAAGCTACATTATCAGTCTAAGCACAGAAAACTACGCGTTAGAAAGGAAGAAAATCTTAATTATCCATTAACCAATGTTTACTTGTTTCATCAATTAATGACGGGCATTAACTAGCTTCTTCGAAGCCATATTTATACCTTTGCTTTATGGCAAAAGAAGAAGACAGGTTAAAAAGAGTAATTAGTCATGCTAAAGAGTATGGTTTTGTGTTTCCATCAAGTGAAATTTATGATGGATTAAGCGCTGCATATGATTACGGGCAGTTAGGCGCTGAGTTAAAGAATAACATCAAAAGATACTGGTGGGATTCTATGGTTCGAATGAATGAAAATATAGTGGGGTTAGATTCTTCTATTTTCATGCATCCTACCACTTGGAAAGCTTCAGGCCATGTAGATGCGTTTAATGATCCTCTTATAGATAATAAAGATTCTAATAAAAGATATAGAGCAGATGTTCTCATAGAAGAATTCGTGGCTAAAATTGAAGCCAAAATTCTTAAGGATGTGGTGAAAGCAGCCAAACGTTTTGGAGACGCTTTTAACGAAGAAGAATTCAGAAACACCAATCCTAACGTCACTAGAAGACAGGCTCAAATAGATGAAATTAACGCCCGCTTTTCTAAAGCATTAAACGCTGATGATCTAGATGATATTAAAGCACAGATAGAAGACCTAGGAATCGTGTGTCCCGTGTCAGGAACTAAAAACTGGACGGATGTTCGTCAGTTCAACTTGATGTTTAAAACAGAGTTAGGTGCGGTTTCCGGAGACTCAGGTGTTATTTATTTAAGACCAGAAACTGCACAAGGGATATTCGTAAACTTCCTAAATGTTCAGAAGACTAGTAGACTTAAGCTTCCATTCGGAATAGCGCAAATAGGAAAAGCTTTCAGAAACGAAATAGTAGCACGTCAGTTCATTTTTAGAATGCGTGAGTTTGAACAAATGGAAATGCAATTTTTCATCAAACCGGGAACTCAACAAGAATGGTACGAACACTGGAAAAATGCCAGAATAGCTTGGCATAAAGCTTTAGGGCTAGGAGAAGGGAATTATAAGTTCCACGACCATTTAAAAATGGCTCATTATGCAGATGCTGCCACAGATATAGAATTCAACTTCCCTATGGGGTTCAAAGAGCTTGAAGGAATTCACTCTAGAACAGATTTTGATTTAAAACAGCACGAAGAACACTCAGGAAAAAAACTGAGATATTTCGATCCTGAAACGAATGATAGCTATGTTCCTTATGTCCTAGAAACTTCTATCGGATTAGACAGAATGTTCTTAGCTGTACTCTCTTCATGCCTCCAAGATGAAACATTAGAGGATGGTTCTGAGAGAGTAGTTATGAAAATTCCAGCTCCTTTAGCTCCTATCAAAGCTGCCGTGCTTCCTTTGACTAAAAAGGACGGTTTACCGGATAAAGCCAGAGATATAATAAATGAACTCAAGTATGATTTTAATACATACTATGAAGAAAAAGATACTATTGGAAAAAGATACAGAAGAATGGATGCTATAGGTACTCCATACTGTATCACAGTAGATCACCAAACTCTAGAAGATAATACAGTTACTATACGTGAGAGAGACAGCATGACTCAGGAGCGCGTTGCAATAGACAAATTGCAAAGTATCATAAATGAAAAAGTAAACATGTCTACCCTTCTTAAAAAATTAAACTAAAATGCTCAATATAAACGACACTAACTTCTCTGGAAAAAGAGCCCTCATTAGAGTGGATTTCAATGTTCCATTAAATTCCGAAAGAGAAGTAACAGATGATACTAGAATAAGAGCCGCTCTTCCTACCATTAAAAAAGTATTAAAAGATGGTGGAAAAGCCATTCTAATGTCTCACTTAGGAAGACCTAAAAATGGTGCTGAAGAAAAGTATTCTCTGAAGCATATCGCTAGTAGATTAGGAGAATTATTAGGAACTACTGTTAAAGTAGCACCTAACTGCGTAGGAGAAGAAGTAAAATCACTGGCTGATGAACTAACCAAAGGACAGGTTCTACTATTAGAAAATTTACGTTTTCACAAAGAAGAAACTGGTGGTGACGAATTCTTCGCTGGACAATTAGCTGAGCTGGGAGATATTTACGTGAATGATGCATTCGGAACAGCTCATAGAGAGCATGCTTCTACTGCAGTAATAGCTCGTTTTTTTCCAGAAAATAAATTGTTCGGATATTTAATGGAGGATGAAATAAAGAATATTGATAGAGTTCTTTACGGAGCTAAGTCTCCTGTTACCGCTATTATAGGTGGAGCCAAAGTTTCAAGCAAAATTACCATTATTCAAAACTTAATGGATGTAGCGGATAATATTTTAATTGGTGGTGGAATGGCTTATACATTTGCCAGAGCTATGAAGGGAAAAATTGGTGACTCTTTAGTGGAAGATGATAAACTAGGTACCGCTTTAGATGTAATGGAACTGGCTAAAAGAACCAACACAAACCTTGTGCTGCCAACAGACAATCTTTGTGCCGATGCTTTCTCTGAAGATGCGAACACTAGAGTCTGTCCTACCAATAACATCCCAGATGGATGGATGGGATTAGATATAGGACCTGCTACAATTAAGAGTTATCTAAAAATTATTAGAGAGTCTAGAACCATTCTTTGGAATGGGCCAATGGGAGTTTTCGAAATGGAAAAGTTCTCTACAGGAACTGAAAAAGTAGCTAGAACATTAGCAGATGTAACGTTAGCCGGATCTTCATTCACATTAGTAGGAGGTGGTGACTCAGTAGCTGCTGTAAACAAGTATAACTTAGCTGAAAAAGTTAGTTATGTTTCCACTGGTGGTGGCGCTATGTTAGAGTATCTAGAAGGAAAAGTACTTCCGGGAATAGCAGCTATTAAGGGAGAATAATAGTCAGATAATAAAATTACAAGCACCGCTTTTTTGATATTACATATTGAAGAGCGGTGCTTTTTTATGAAATTATAATCTAAACTCCTCGTTCTTCCAATGGAACAATATTTGTTTAATTTCAACCCATGATACGATACTTCTTATTTCTCCTGTGTGTATTTAGCTTCGAAATGGCTGATGCCCAAACCTATGTATACCCTGACAGAGACATTATGTTTTCAGATGTAATATGTAACGTAAGCGGTGGTCATGTAATTCCTGGAACAAGCGTAATGTGGAATGAGGCCTTAGTAACATGTGATGAAAGAGGAGTCTACGAGGGGTTTTCCACATCTACTTTTGACGTCCTTTTTAGGTTTGAAAACAATCAATTATACCTGGGAGAAAGCATCTTTTCTTCTGATATTATGTACACTTTTAATAATGGAATAATCTACAGAGGTGACTCTACGTTTCCATTAGACAAGCTTTATACTTTTAAAGAAGGTTATGTCTATTCTGCAGATGGAGAATCTGTTTTTGACGTGGTACTAGCCATTGATGGTCCTATTACCATTGTAGAGTTGTTTGGTGTTTTGCTGGCTACAGAAATGTTGTGATGCCAACATAGCACTTCAATAATCTGATCTTTTCCAAATTCTGATATAGTTTGGTTTTCGTACTTTACCCAACTATTCTCACCAAAACAAACTAACAAAATGGAATATTTAGAAGTACTTATAGCTGCAGTAGCCGCTTTTTTATTGGGTTTTTTATGGTATGCTCCCGTATTTGGCAAGCTCTGGCAAAAAGAAACTGGATTGACAAATGAAGATGTTCAGTCAGGAATGGGAGTGACTCATGGAGTCTCTTTCTTAATGATGTTGGCTATAGCTTATTTTATGGGAACCGGTGGCTACGGAGCTCACTTAAACGAAGGTTCTATCCCTCACGGTGCATTCCATGGTATGTGGAACGCAGTAAGGTTTGCTGTTCCGTTATTAATAATTAATTACCTCTACCAGAGAAGGTCTCTTACATTAATGCTCATAGATGCGGCATATGCTGTGGCTTTCTTCTCTGTAATTGGTGCAGTTATAGCAGCACTTCCTCTTTATGAGGCTCCTCCTCTTACTTTGGAAGATGCACAAAGTGCTTTAGAAGGCGCTCAAGAATACTTAAAAGAACAACAAGACGCATTAAACGCACTTACGGGAAACAAGTAAGAACCTACCCTCTCAAGGAAACTTGGGTGGGTTTTTAATAAAATGAGAGAAGGAAAACTAAAAGTATACGATGAATTAATAGCTAAGTCTGAGCGGTTCAAACGAAAGGGTAAAACCATGCCCTACACTTCATCAAACGGTTACATGTTTACATTATTCAATAAAGAAGATGATATTGGTATCAGGCTTTCTAAAGAATCTCAAGCTAAGTTTATAGCCGACTATGGTTCTGGACCTTATTTTTCACACGGAGCCACTATGAAAGATTATGTGAAGGTGCCTGAAAAAATGCTGAAAGATTTAGACTATCTCAGTAAATATATTGAGGAGAGTTTTGATTTTGTAAACTCTCTTCCTCCTAAATAATTCAAATTTAATCTGATGAAAAAGCTTCTTACTTCTCTAGTTATAATAGGAATCGTATCGGTTTGTATCTCTTCATGTAAAAAAGACGAAGACAGAGAAGCGATATGTGAAGATGGATCTACTCCTACTTATGATTCTGAAATGAGGACTTTTGTAGAAAGCAAGTGTGCCGTATCTGGATGTCATGTGTATGGTTCTTCAGACGGAAACTACTCCACATATTCTGGAATGATTGAGGATATAAATAATGGAAAGTTTTCTAACAGGGTTTTAGATCGTCAAGACATGCCTAAAAACTCCACCTTATCACAAGACGAGCTAAACAAATTTAAATGTTGGGCTGATAATGATTACCGCGAAAACTAACAACACTTTTGTCCCACAACCTTAAGAGATCAACACGTTATTGTTGTTTTAAGGTTTCGGCTATTTACCTTTCTAAAACCCAAAGATATACACAAGACAGAGTTACTTTAATCTATAGTCTAATTCTTGTGATTCCCTTATTCTGTTGAACTTGCTTGGTTTATCATTTCAAAATGTTTTTTAAGCCTACTCTCCTATTATTCCCCTTTCTTTTTCTGGTTTTCATTGGTCATGCACAAATAATAATCAATGAAATCAACTATCGATCGATAAACCCTGAGGAGAACATCGAGTTTATTGAGCTTTATAACCACACAGAAAATGAAATCAACCTAAACGACTGGCAATTAACCAATGGCGTTAATTTTAGTTTTACGGGAAGCATAATTATTAAACCGGACTCTTACCTCATTATAGCGGGAAACACAGAAGATTGTTCATCTTTTTTCGGGCTTTCAAATGTAGTAGGGCCATGGAACGGTAAGCTGAGTAATACTGGAGATATTATTGAATTAAGAAATCCTGAATTTAAAATCATTGACAAGGTCAGCTATGAAAGTTGGAATGAATGGCCATCAATAAATCACAAGGACAAACTGGTTAGGAAAGACACTCCTAAAAGAACACTAATGGTTCCAACTAAAGTTGAACTATCACTACAAAAAATAAGCCTTTATGTTTCCGGAAAACTACCTGGCTCTTGGAAAGGAGAACACCCCACACCAGGAAAACCAAACGATGAGGTCCTAATTAGAAACACTGACAAAACACCTCTTATCAAACAAATCTCTAGGTCTCCAAATGTTCCTCAAGCCGGTGAAGATGTAGGGGTTTTTATAGAGCTCACAAATATCGAATTAGTAAACGAAGAGATTAACGTTTTTCTCGACTACCAAATAGTCGAAGCCGGTAATTACATTCCAAAAACTTCTCCAGAATATAACTCTGCTGAAAACTGGAATAGACTTAATATGGAATCTGCCAGCAACAAAACAGCTACAGCTTTATTCTCAGCTATAATTCCTAAAGAGATACAAAAGCACAGAACGCTTATTAGATACAGGATAATAGTTAAAACCAAAAGCAACTTTAAGGCTTACTACCCAGATAAAAACCATAGAGAATCTAACTACTCCTATTTTATAAATAGTGGTCAGAAAAGTTTTGAAGGAACCGCTTTTAATGACCTTTCAAAATTACAAAGCATAGAGTTGATCACCTCTGAAGATCAAACAAACGAATATATTCTAAAAGGAAATTTTGACGATTACCGAGGTGAAGGAACCCTCGTTTATGGAGGAAAAGTTTATGACCATATCCGTTTTAGGGCTAGAGGTAAAAACTCACGGCATAACAAGGTAAAAAGAAACTTGAAGTTCGCTTTAAATAATAGTCACCCTGTTGTAGTAAAGGATGACAACGGGAATAAGTACAGCCTTTCCAGAAGTAAACTTTCCCTTTCGGGAGGTTGGATAAATGATTGTAATTCTCATGGGCTGACCGAAGCTATAATTTATAAAACAGCTTCTATAACAGGGGGTTTTAACAAACACGCAGACTATTGTCAGCTAAGAATTATCGACAACAAAGAAGAAAACGGTATTCAAGGAGACTTTTGGGGTGTGTATCAAATTATGGAAGATTGGGGTGGAACCATGTTGGCAGAACATGACCTTCCAGATGGAAACATTTATACGTATAAAGATTGGACCTTATCACACCAAGGAGAAAACGGTCCGTTTGGAGAAAACAACGAAGCCTACAATAATTGGAACGAAGGTATCGGTGATTCTAAAAACGGTAAGTCAACAGATAAAAAGCAAGATGTACCTCTTGATTTTATCCTTGAAAATCTAGATTTAGATCATTACTTCGCTGACCTTTTATTAAATGAAATCACTGGTAATGGAGAAACCAACTACATGGGCCAGCATAGTTATAGAGAATACTTCAACCCTGAAACTAAAAAATGGATAGCCCAATGTGGTGATTATGATGAAGCTTTTGGATCTAACCATGGTAAATCATCTGTATATCCGAGATCAGAATCTAGAACCTGGAGAAAAATGCGCGGCCTTTTGAAAAGAGAGGTTTTAGAACATGACTCCTTGAAAATCGAGTTTTCTAATCTACTTAGAAGCACAATTGATTTACTTCTGAATGAAGAGCAAATGAACTTCCTTTTAAGCAATGAAACCTCCCTCATTAATAATGAAGCACAAACAATCAATTGGACGGATTTAGATTATGCTCGCTGGTCAGAAGTTAAGGGTTCTCAAATGCAATACTCTGATTATAAAAAAGATGTGATAAATTGGTATCATGACTGGTTTTTTGCTCGGGCAGACCACCTGCTCAACGACTCTATTTCGTACAACAATTATAAACTTGGCGAAGAAAAAAGATCTCCTACTGAAAACATCTATTATCAAGAAGAAGCTTTAATACCAGAAGCTCCTATTATTAGCTATTCTGGAAAAGAAAGCTACGCTCTAAACCAATTATCTTTTCATAGTTCTGGCTTTAAGAATAACTCTAACCACACCATAGAATGGAGAGTAGGGGAATGGTCAGATCCAAAAAACAAAACATACAAGACTAACGATCCTGCTGTTTACGAAGTAGAATCACTCTGGAATAGTGGTGATCTCCCTATCTCAGAAACAACGTTTTTCATTCCAGCAGATGCCTTCTTAAAAAAAGACAAAAGCTATAAGGTTAGGGCTAGATATAAAGATGGTAACAACAGGCGGAGCCACTGGAGTTCTCCTGTTTATATAGTTCCTAGTCAATCGGAAAAAACCGAAACACCCGACTTGGTTCTAAGTGAAATAATGTTTGACCCCTCAAATCAATGTGGGGTGGAGTTCATTCAAATTACCAACCGAGGGTTTTTCTCTGCTGACTTAACACATGTTCAGTTCACAAATGGTATCCAGTTTAAATTCAAAAAGGATAGTTCTCTTTCAGGTAAAAGCAATTTAATACTAACCGAAGACAGTGTGATGTTTACTCAGAAATATGGGTTTTCTCCTTTTGGAGAATATAAAAACTCATTAGCTAATAAAGGAGAAAACATTCGTTTGACTGGCGCTTTCGACCAGCTAATAAATGAAGTCCATTATTTAAAAGATGACACCTGGAAAACCCATAAAAAAGGGCGCTCGCTAATATTAAAAAACAGCTCGAAATCAAACCAAAAGGGTGATAACTGGAAAAATTCAGAGCAAGAATGTGGTACACCTGTTTTAGGCACAAAGTCTGGTTTTACTTTACCTATTATCTTGGTCTTACTCACCTCCCTTATTTTGTGGATTTATATTAAAAAGCGAAAAAAATCAAGGTTAGTATCATAACTATTCACTGGTTTTGGAGACCACAAAAATCTGTCGAGATTAATGAGAAACAAAAACAACTTAGAACACTCAAAGTAAGCAACAGTTAATTCGTTAACACCACTTAACCAACCTTAACATTATTAGCATAATTATTGCTTAACTTTGAGAGACTGAGCATGTATCATTTTATGCAAAGTTTCGTTAGATACGTAAGGCACTAAGAAATTATGGGAGAAGGAATAGATTTACTAAAACACAAACTCGAAAGTTTTATTCGTAAATACTATAAAAACCAAATCATTAAAGGTTTGATTTATAGTGTAGCGCTGATTCTGGGAGCCTACTTAATAGTTACTGTTTCTGAGTACTTTGGTAACTTCGGAAAGGGAATTAGAACATTTTTCTTTTACGCATTAATTGGAGGTTCTTTAATTATTTTGGGTAAATACATCATTATCCCACTTACTAAGCTATTCAAAATAGGCCAATCTTTAAGTTATGAGCAGGCCTCTGAAATAGTAGGAAACCATTTTCCTGATGTAAAAGATAAACTGCTAAACACACTACAATTAGCTGAACAACACGGAGATTCATCTATTCTTAGCTCTGAACTTCTTGAAGCTAGTATTAATCAAAGAACCGAACAGTTAAAACCTGTTTCATTCACCGCTGCCGTTAACTTTAAAGAGAATAGGAAATACCTAAAATGGGCGTTAATTCCTTTATCCGTTTTTGCAGTTCTGTTGTTTGGTGCGCCATCTCTTATTACTGAAAGTACTGATAGAATAGTAAGGCATAATGAAGAAATCATTTACGCCCCATATGATTTCACTGTAAAAAACTCAAAATTACAGGTTCCCGAAAACAAGGATTTCGAATTAGAAATATCTGTGGCACTGAACAATACAGCTAAAGGTGGTGTTCCTGACAAAGTCTACATTCTAAGAGGTGATCAGCGTTTCCTGTTAAACAAAGAAGGCAAAACGAACTTCTTCTATACTTTTAATAATGTACAGAAAAGCATTCCTTTTAGATTAGAGGCCAATAGTATAATATCTGTCTCTTATACACATCTGACGCTGCCGACGAATAGAGAGGTG
>CAJXOV010000001.1 GCA_913057815.1 uncultured Flavobacteriales bacterium | reverse complement strand
GTGGTATGTGCCACTACTTTGTTTTGTGAATTGTAAAATACGTATCCTATATGCGGCTCGAAGCAAGAAGCTAATTCGTCACCATAAGTAGAAGAATCATGAAATATTCTTAATAATTCTTCAGCTTCACTAATGGTCAATTCTTTCCCTTTTCCAATTACATCCGAGCTCAGTCTATTGTTTTCAATAACCTCCGATCCATGTCCATTCATTTTATAAGCCATTACTTTTTCGTATTCTCCGGCTGGGAACTCATTGAACTTGAGCTCAGGAGTACATCCAGAAATAAACAAAGTGAAAAAGAAGACTACAAATGTGTTTATGACATTCTGAGTTTTACTCAATTTTCTCATGGGTTTCATCCTTTGTTATGCTGTACCAATCTATGTTTCTAGACATGTACATTACTGTTCCTAATATAAAGAACAATCCAATGCTTCCTATCAGTAGAGAGTAATTCTGCATTTGTAAGATGATGTATATGAATCCATAAAGTATGATTAATATTCCTGATAATATGGCTGTAAGCAGCTTGTTTTTAAATACAAAGAAGGAGTAGGCCGTTATCATTCCTATAGTTCCTGAAGCGCCTATTAAGTAAGCCAGGTCAAAACTTAGGTGTTCTGATAAAGCTATCAGCAGAGTAAAGAATAAACAAATGGCTAGTCCCACCATTAAATATTGAATAGGGTGAATTCTCAGTCTGTTCTTTATCTGAGTAAAGAAGTAAACCAGAAAAGTTAGAGAGATAAATAGTAGCGCATATTTAACCGAACGCATACTCTTAGCATAGTGATCAATGGGCATAAACAACTCCACACCGAAGTTAGAGCTTCCCGTTTTATTCATGCTTCCTTTGAACTCCTGAGGGTAATTTCTATTTAAATGAAGTACTTGCCAGTCAGCTGTAAAACCTGTTTCGGTAACTTCTCTATAGTCAGGTAAAAATGCTCCGTTAAACTTAGGGTCGGGCCAATCAGATGTCAGTTTAACATTGGTGGTTTTTCCCAGTGGTGTAAACTGAATTTGATCACTACCGTTAAAGTCCAATTTGAAATCAAAATTATAAGCTGTAGTAGTATCTGATGAAGAAACATTGGCGCTAATTCCAGAAGATATTACATCTGAGTTTTTCACTCCTGGATCGAATTTTACTTTTTGTCCTAGCCAGTTAATAGCCACTTCGTTTTGAATACTTCTAAGGTCTGAAATTCCGAGTTCTATATACGCCTGCGACCAGTTTACATCTTCCTCATTTATATTCAGTTTTTTAAAGTTTGGCTTATCAAAAAGCCCCGAAATTTCTAGTTCGCTATTGTAAAGAACCACTTCATAGATTCCTCTTTTTCTTTTCTCAGGATTTAAGGAACCAGTGATATCTAATTCGGTAGGTAAGAAGTGAGCGTATCTTTTGGTTTCCACAGTTTTATCAGGCTCATCATCTTTTCCTTTTACCGTACTGTAAGTGACATAAGGAACAGTAAGAACTATAGCAGTTATGGTTTGATCTTTTCCCCATGTGCTGCTTACTTCTTGAATGGCGTCTTTCTGATTCCACTCACGTTCTCTTATTAAGCTCTCTACCATATTGATAGGAATTAATAAGATTAACACTAGAAAAACAATGGTAAATACTTTTAAGCCAATAGAAGTTTTAACCCAGTAGTTAAGACGGTCGAGGAATGATTTTTCTTGATTCATAAAGAAGTAATAATTAGAAATTTAAGGACATGATTTTGAACGATAAAATCCCGCTTATATTATCTCTTCTTTACTAAATAGTTTTCTCTATTGTTCGCTGAATAAACTCACCATAATTTGAGAATATGGCTATTCAATAACAACTTTACTTTTTACACCTAAATAAGTTCTAGGGTCAAAAGCGAATTCAATATACTTGGCTTCTCCAGCTGAACCTTTCAATCTTGTTTTAGCTCTTCCTGATTCAAGGGATTTTTTATCATAAGCTGTAGCAATCAATGTTTTTTCTATATCCTTCTCGAAAGTAAAATAAACAGTTAACAGATTATTTTTTCCTCCTTTAGGGTGGTTATCCACAGTAATTTTACCCGTATTTACACCACTCTTGACTAGTTCATCTGACAATTTGAGGTCGATAGCTAAGGCATTTTCCACCCCTTCTGTAACTCCCTCTATAAATTCGGTAGCTACTTTTCCGACTGCCTCTCCGCTTTTGTTTATTGAGTCTTTAGTATTAGTTTTTACAGTGTCACATGATGCTAATGCTATAAGAGAGACACTCAAGAAGAAAATAACTTTATTCATTTTTGATTTGTTTAAACGAGATATTAATAGCCTATAAAAATAACCTCTTATGGCTACGCTGAAGAGAATATTAATCTGCTAATTTAGGTCCTACCATTTCCTGTCCTCCTTGGAAAAGAGTTAGACTCTCTATCTTATTCTTTTTTCCCTTTTGGAAAGTTATTCTAGCACCTACTTCTGGCGCGGCAAAAGAATCTTTGGCAATAGCATTTAACTCAAGGGCTTGTTGTCCTGTAGCTTGTGCTATTAGCTTACCATCTTTAGTAGATATGCTAAGAATGAACTCAGGCATTAGCTCATAATTACCTACATAAGAAGCTAGAGTCTTTTCTGAAACCACTACTTCTTTTTCAAATTCACTCACATCTTCACCTAATTTTTTTAGCATGTCTATGCCGTTTTGATTCATAGGGTTGAGCTCAATTGACTTTTTATAATTCTCAATGGCCAATGCATTATTTCCCATCATCATATTGGCTTCAGCGTAACTGTCATATGCGTTTGAAGATTCTGGAAAAGAATTAATTGTCATTTTAAAAATAGCTGTAGCCTCGGTGAGCATTTCTCCATTTATAAGCTGATAGCCTGCATTGTTCATTTCGTTTTCCGAGAGATCATAATCTTCACTCACTGAAATAGTAGTAAATAACTTTTGGGCAGAAGAAAGCCCCTCTTTTTCGATTACTGAAAGAAGCTCCTTAGCCACCGATTTCTTTGGGAAATCATATGTTTTTCCGTTTATAATTCCTCTTATTCCAGTTGTCATTTCATCCAAAGGAGCGCCTCCGGTATTATTTAAAAGTACGATTAGAGTTTTGTCTTTAGTGGCACGTGAAATGTTAGTGTTGAACCCATTAATTCCACCTCCGTGTGAGTGAGTTAGAATGGTCTCTTCTGTGTTTCCTATTCGTTCTTCACCAATTCCGAAACCGTAGGCGTACTTGGCATTTCCCCATGCTTCTATTTGTGGAGTAAAGTATAACTCGATTAGTTTTTTAGGTAAAAGCTGTGCTCCATAAAGTGCTTGATCCCATAAATAAAGGTCTTCTACCGTTGAGTATAATGAGCCTGCCGCATAAGGAATAGACATGTCTAAAAAGTCAGAGTTTATAATCCCATTTCCTCTTTTTTCATATCCTGTAGCTCTATTTTTAATGATTTCAGTAAAGTGATCATAGCCACTGTTGACCATGTTTAGCGGTGCAAAAATTCTTTCTTCCAAATTGTCTTCGTAGCTTTTTCCTGTTACTTCTTCTATTAGCACACCTAGCAGAAAATAGCCTGAATTACTATAACTAAATTGTTCTCCAGGAGTGAATTCTAGCTCCAAAGAAGAAAACTCATGGATGAAATCCTGTGGAGTGAAATAATTGATACTAGTTTTTCTGAAATCTTCGAAATTCGTATAATTAGGAATCCCGGAAGTGTGAGTAAGCAAGTGGTGAATAGTAATATTATCTCCCTGTGGCTTTGGATAATCGGGTAGATAAGTAGAAACAGAAGCATTCACATCTATTTTTCCATCATCTACTAATTTTAGAATTAGCATTCCGGTGAACTGCTTAGTTATAGAACCCAACCGGTGTTTAGTATTCGATTGGTTAGGAATATCCCATTCCATATTAGCCATACCGAATCCTTTTTTGTAAATCACTTCACCACCTTGAGCTACTAGCACTGAACCGTTAAAAGAATCGTACTCATGGTAGAGTCCAATAAACTCATCGAGCTTTTCGGTTTTTGTCTGGCTGAATCCTGACAGAGCTATGAAACTTATACTTAAGGATAACACAAGTGCTTTAAGGAAGAGAAAGTTTTTCATGAGAGTAGAATTATATATTCGATGAAATTAAGGATATTTCAGAGGCATTTTAACTTAGCCAAGTTAATGAAGTAAAAAAAGGAAAGGATTAGGTTAAATTACGGTGTAAATATTAAATGCAAATGAAGAGAGTCATGTGGAAGTCATTAGTTCTTTTGGGCATTTTAGCTGCTTTGACTATGGGTTGTGCTGAAACCTCAGTAGACGGAACTTTCAGAGATGAAAGGGATGGAGAAGAATATAAAACAGTGAGTATTGGAAATCAGACTTGGCTAGCGGAAAATCTAAGGTTTGATTCTCCTGGATCTATGTTAAACTCCGAGAATCCAACCTCTGATTATGGTAGGATCTATACTGTTTTTTCCTTAAAAGATGCTTGTCCTATTGGCTGGCATGTACCATCAGACAAAGAATGGGATGAAGTAGAGATAGCGCATGGAATGCCTGCATCCTTCATTGGAAAAGGAGGCTGGAGAGGAGAGCACGCAGTTAGTTTGAAAGCTGAAACTGACTGGCAGGAAGGAGAAACAGGAACGAACAAATTAGGTTTTCGAGTACTTCCTGCGGGCTACTATTTTTCGGGAGATTTAGGTGGTGAAATTGGAATTCAAGGCTTGGGCTATAGCGCTGCATTCTGGTCTTCTACAGAAGAGGATTTGCTAAACGGAGATAAAACGACCATGGCGCGTTTCATGTTTGGAGAGCCGACATTTGTAAATAAATGGTCGGATATTAATGGAGATTCAGGATCTGGACTTTCATGCAGATGTGTAAAAGACTGATTATTAATTACCTCAACACATCCTGAACTATAAGCTTCAGTTCTGGAAGCACTTCTGCCTTAAACCATTCGTTTTTTGCTTGCCAAATGTTATTTCTTGGAGAAGGATGGGGCAGAGGTAAATACTTAGGTAAATAGGAGCGATAATTCTTAACTGTTTCTGTGAGGTTCTTTTTAGCTGTTTTCTGCAAGTAATAATCTTGCGCATATTTACCTACAAGTAGTATCATTTTCACCTCTTCCATTTTTTGCATAAGTGAAGGATGCCAGAGTGGGCCGCATTCTTTTCTCGGAGCTAAATCTCCTGTTTTCCCTTTTCCGGGATAACAAAACCCCATAGGAATTAGTGCTATTTTTTCTGTATCATAAAAAGTCTCTTTGTCTATATCCATCCACTTCCTGAGATTGTCTCCACTTTTATCTTCCCAAGGAACACCGCTAGCATGAACAACAGTTCCTGGTGCTTGACCGATCACTACTATTTTGCTACGCTTGCTGGCTGCTAAAACAGGTCGGGGTCCTAGTGCTAGATGCTCACTACAAACAGTGCATTTCGATATTTCTTTAAGAAGGGTTTTCATATTATAAAATAGGGCGTTGATTTTTAATTTCTCTTCGTACTTCGAAGTTTAGAGCGACTATCCAAAGCAGAACAATTATAAAAGTGATTTTTTGAATTAAGGGAAGGTGTTTTATATAAAATTCTGTGTAATAAATGTAATTATTCATTCCCAGCAATATGAGGCACAAGAGGCCAATTAGCTTGTTTTTAAGCAAACCTCTTCTGAAAATTTCTAGGAGTATGCCTATGAGTACAAAAAGGCCGAAAAAGCTAGAAATAATAGTGAGTACATCATGAAATTGGGTAAACATAAATGCGGCCGAAACCATTGATAAAATTCCAGCTATTTTTATGATCATTTTCCACCTATGATGGGTCGTTAAGTATTCTGCAAATTGATAGAAAAACACGCCTAAACTTGAACAGAGAAGCACCATAGAGAAAATAGCTAATCTACGGGCAGGATTCGGTTCTCCATTATCGGCAGACTCATTCATCATGTTACACCAGTAGTTGTTTACCCAATCAAACCCAACGGAGTTTACATCAGCTTGTGAGCCTCCAGGATATAGAGTGGAAGCAAATGCATAAAGAAGACCAAAACATAAAATTCCGATAGGAGGAATTCTATTGAGTATCAAGCTTTGGTTTGTTCTATTTAGTTTCACTTGGTAAACGGGATCTAAACTCAGCTATGAGAGAATTCCAAATTATGACTTAGCATCAGCTTTGAAAGCTAAGAATTCAGGATAACGAATCAATGTAGCTACCCAAACTAAAACCAATACGGAAGTTTGCAAACCTATGCTTTGTCCATAACCTAAATGTGCTGCCACTGCTCCTCCCATTAGTGCGGTCATTAATAATGCACCAATTCTCCCAGTTTTAGGCATAAGAAAAAGGACAACAGCTATTAATTCTCCAATGGCTAAAATTTTAGTGTATGGTTCGAATCCAATAGAGGCCATATTGGACTGCATTTCAGGACTTATAAACTTTCCGATTACTCCCCAAGCAGGTGCTATACAAGCGAGAAATGAGATTACCCATCCAGTTGTTTTTCTTTGTTTACTCATCGTTTTATGGTTTGTTAAAAAATAGGACCGCCATCCTTTTGCAGCCGTTTGTTATACTTCAGCTCCGATAGGAATTTCTTTAAAGATCGTATTTCTGTTGAAACTCCTATTTAATTGGATCTGTTTGAGCCATTAATGATAGAAAGAATTAGAAAGCAACACAGCCAAAATAATCATCCGAATTGTCCAACTTATAGTGCGAATCCAATTGGTGCGGATAAGCTTATCTATCAGCTTACTGCTCGCCTTAGATCTGAGCTTTAGATGGATGGGGACTTGAAATACTGCAGTACTCAAGCCTATTATTCCCATTAGAAAGACATTTAGAAAATTCAAATAGTCGGGAAAAGAAAACAGTAGGTAAAGCCCTGTAATTAGTTCTACTGTCATAACTGGTATAGTTATAAATCCAGTAACGAAGTTCTTGCTCTCATAACGAGAAAACTCGTTAAGATTTATTTGATGAAAAAGAGGGTAATGCACCACCTGAACAAACCAACATAAACCTGTCATAAATAGACTAGCGAATACATGCATGATGAGGATGGTATTCATGCTGTTAAATTTAAGTCTTTATGTGGTGATTGACATTTTTTGCCGTAAAAAAAGCGACTTAAGCCTTAGCTTAAATCGCTTTAATACTTTTCTAGAGGAAACTTCTAGTTGTGCGTCTTACTTAGTTTTTTCCAGTTAGTATCGGCCACACCTTTCAGTTTTTTGTGGTCGTTTTCTGCCATCCATAACTGTTGGGCGTCTAATTCTACATTGTTCAAAAACAGGTAGTACTTTCCACCATGAACGATAAACTTATTTGGGTCTACTCTGAACTTGGCTCCAGCATAAGCTCCGAATGCACAAAAACCTCCGTACTGTGGTAAGTACTGAGCTGGGTTCTTGTCGAAAGAAGCTTTTTGCTCCGCAGAGGTAAAGTAGTAACCTACTTTTTCATATTCTGATTTAAATTCCTTAGTTCCTCTCTGTGCTAAGCCTAAATCTAAATAAGAAACAGGGCTATATCCTGAAAGAGCGATGTTACTGTTGTCAATGTTGTTTGCCATTTTATCTTGAGCAGATAAACCAGTTACAAGTAGTATACTGACGATTATTAATGTTGCTTTTATAGTATTCATTTTTCTAAATTATTATTGGGTTTACTTTTAATTATTCTGCGTTGAAATATTCTTCTTGAATTACTTTTCCTTCTTCATTCCATATCCTTCTGATGATTTCATGCCAGTAGATTTTACTGCCATCTTGCATATCGAAATCGAATGTGAATTCTGAAGCGGAAACATTTCCGTCTACTAGAGAATGATGAAGGGTAATGCCATTAACTTTGGCTATAGAACCAGCAAATCCTTCCATTTTAGCCACCATAGCTGCTTTGTCTGCTGTTTTTCCTCCTTGACCATGGTCTGATGTGCTAGCACTATCTGCGAAAAATTCTTTTACTGCATCTACTACTGCTCCTGTGGAAACTACCGCATCCATTTTCTGAACTTGTTCTTTGATATTCATCTTTTTAATTTTTGAGTGATTAATACACTGCAAAGATGAATAGGCATTAGAGTTCTAATGCTACAAGAAAAGGACTAGGAGTTGTACTTTTTGATTTTGAATTCAGTAGGAGTATGGCCAGAGTAATGTTTAAAGAATCTAGAAAAATGGTTGGGTTCTTCAAATCCTAATCTTCTAGAAATTGAAGAGATAGTTTCTCCTTCAATGAGCATTAGCTTGGCAGTATCTATAAGTTCTAATCTTATTAATTGACCTAGAGAAGTGTTCATCTTCAATTGCACTTTATTAGATAGAGCCTTTATCGAAAGGTTCATTTGATCCGCGTAAAACTCCAGAGACCTTTCTTGAGTATGAAACTTTTGGAGAAGGTCTAAAATGTCTTGAGAAAATAAGTCTCTATTTTTATAATCGAAATTTTCTCTAAACTGTTTTGGTGTTTGACCTGTTGAGTTTTTAAAAACTCTGTTGAAGTAAGCATCGTCCTTAAACCCAAGTTCATAAGAGATTTCTTGAATGTTTTTATCTGTAAACGCTACTTCCTTTTGGCTTTCTTTCAACCTTTTAGAACTCATCAGTTTCTTTACCGATAAACCTATTTTGTCTTTAACTAAAGCCTGAGAATTATAACCTCTATCATTTATTAAATCGGCTAAATCATTACTGGTTAAGTTGTTTGAGAACTCAGAATCAATGATTTCTTTGGTGTCAAAAATAACTTGATATTCTTCCTTGTTAGCTTTGAACGGGTTTTGCCAGAACCATTGCTTAGACGAGACATCAATAATATCAGCAGAGTTTTTGGCTAAGGCAGATTCAGACAAAAAAGTGTTACAATCTTCACACTCTAAGAGATCAATGTAGCCTAAGGAAATAAGGTGCTTAAATAAAACCCTGATATCACTGTCGTAGAATTTCTTTTCATCAGAAAATTCAATTCTTCTCACTTCAAAGTCTCCAGATAAGAATTTAATGTACTGACCTTTCTCTAGAAAAATGGCTTTCTCTTGCCAATCCGTATAGTTTTTAAAGTCAACTTGAATGCTTCCTTTGCCAGATAAAATGTGGATCAGGGTATGACTTTTTATAAAGTATACCTCATTAAGCTCAGGAGAGAATTTCTCTACTTTTTTCATCTAGTCTGATAGAGTCAAATAACATAATTAAAAGACAATTTAAGGATTTTTCGTTGATAGCGTTTAAAGATGCTTCTTCACCATCTCCCGAATCTTCAACGCTTTTTCGAAATGATCTAATTCATGTTTCTCTATCCACCACGTGGCCACTTCCATAAGTAGTTTAGGGTTTTCATTTTTGTTAGCAAAAAAAGCATAGAAAGACAAGCCTACGTTTTCTCCTTTTTGCTGGATTTTAGCGTTGCAAACATCAATTATTTTCTCTCGGATTTGTTTATTCATTTACCATTCAAGCTTCTTCTCGTATTCCACGTCCCAGAATGTTCCAGTTTCAAAATTTGAAATCAGAAATTTATAAATCCCCTCAGCTGATTGTTCAGGGGTAAGTGTGGCTAGTTCCATATTGCTATCCATTATAGTAGTTTTCACCCATCCAGGATGAATGGCCGCTACAGAGATGTTTCCTTCAAGTTTATTGGTTAGAATCTTAGTGTACATGTTGAGTGCGGTTTTACTCATTCTGTAAGCTACAGAACTACTAGAGACGCATTCATTTATAGAACCCATTTTTGAAGAGATAATTAAAATAATCCCATTTTTAGGAATCAGTTTTATCAATGATTCAGTGAAGAAAACAGTTCCACTAACGTTCACTTCAAAAGTAGATTTATAAGACTTCTTCTCAGGGTTATCTAAACCAAGATCTGGGCCTATTCCAGCGTTATTAATAAGCAGATCTATCTGAGGGAATTTGCTAGAAATCTCTTTGTAAGCACTTTCTATACTGGCCTCATTAGAAAGATCCAGAGGAAACGCATGAAAATTTGCATGCGTAATTTCAGGGATTAAACCACTTCTACAAGTGCCTATCACCGTGTAGTTTTCACTTAGTAATTTTTCAGATAGAGCCTTTCCTATGCCCATGCTTGCTCCTGTGATTAATGCTGTTTTTTTCATTGATTAGGTGTTCTTAATAGTTGGGTTTTAAAAAAGCACCCTAAAAAGAGTGCTTCATTATTTTTTATTTGTAAAATGAATTGAACTCAATTCAGTTGCTGAAACCCTACTTCTCTTTCATCTTACCTACTCTAGTATCCAATGCTGCTTTCATCTTACTGATGGCATCGTTTATAGCTTTTTCCTTGATATCACTTTTACTAGTTACGGCTATAGGTTGCTGGCCTTTAACTCTGGCTTCTAACGTACACTGCATGTCATCTGCACCAGATTTATGTGAGTTTTGGTCTGATAGATGTACTTCTATTCTAGTAACCCATTCTGAAAACCTATTCAAGCTTTTGGTTATTTTTTCAGTCATGAAAGTCTCTAGTCTCTCTTCTCCTTCTATGTTTTTATCTGTGTTGAATTGTATTTGCATGTCTCTTTTTGGGTTTAAAGCTAATATACATTAATGTGCGTAAATTAAATCAAGCCAAGTTCACAGATTATAGCAGTGTGAAGTTGATGTTTTCACAATTAGCTTAAAAAAGGTAAGATTAAAAGATAGACAGGTCCATAGGCTTTACGCTGTTGCACGCAAAAAAAACGATAAGGCTAGGTGGTTTTTGAAGACTCTGAATGGATAATCTTCGTAGTTATAAAAGCATCGATATTCATGCATCAATTTATATAATAAAACTTTAGCATATTGCGATGTATTAACTGAAGGCTTTGATAAAGATTTCCAAAAGTATCAAACAGAAATGACACACTATTTTTCTGAAGTAGAGATCGCAGAAATTTCGGCCATAGTTATTAATATGAATGTTTAGATACGTCTTAAATTAGCTCAAGGCGAAACACCTTATTTTGAATAATTGAAAGCAAAAAACAGCATAGGATTAGGAACCGCAGCTATTGGTAGACCATTGTATATTAATGTGAAGCAAGAGGCCGATTCAGTATCATTTTCATTGCCAGAGTTTAAGGAAAATGGATTGCAGGTATTAGATGAGGCGTATAATCAAGGGTTAAGACACTTTGATACATCGCCTGGTTATGGGATTGCCGAACAACTTTTGGTGAAATGGTTGGAAAAGAAAAACGATCCAAGCATTTTTGTTTCAACGAAGTGGGGCTACACTTACGTGGCTGATTTCGATCCAAATGCAAAACAACACGAAATAAAAGAGCATTCAATCTCTAAACTCAATGAGCAATGGGAATACTCAAAAAAGTTATTGCCTTATCTCAAAGTTTATCAAATTCACTCTGCCACATTAGATACAGGAATTTTGGAAAACGAGGTCATTTTAAAACGCTTGCACGAACTAAAAAAGGAAAACAACATTGTAATAGGTTTGACAACTACAGGAGCGAACCAAGCCGAAGTATTAGAAAAAGCGCTGTCTATACAAGTTGAAAATGAAGCGTTGTTTCAGTCGTTTCAGTGTACATTTAATGTGTTGGAACAGAGTATTTTGAAACACTATAGTGCGTTGAAACGCTTATCTGGACCAATTATAATAAAAGAAGCTTTAGCAAACGGACGATTGATCCCAACTACTAATTATTCCGAGTATCATGACCTTTATTATTTTATGATACGATTGGCCGAGAAGTATGACGTAGGTGCAGACGCTATTGCCTTGCGCTATTGTATGGAAATCTTTCCTGAAGCATCAGTTTTAAGTGGAGCAGATAATAATATTCATTTAACAGCCAACTTAAAAGCAAATCAGTTTAGTTTAACCAATTCGGAAATAGAACAATTAAATACCTTCGGAATTTCGAGTGACAGATACTGGCAAGAAAGAAAACAATTGGTATGGAACTAAAAGATATGTTTCCTTTGCTCTATTAATTATCTATGCCTTTAGGGCGGTTGGAATGCGGAAAATGCAATTTGAAAACAACCACGATCTATAATTAAACTAGACACTAAAAACGGTAACCATCAACTCTAAACTAAGAGCCGTAGGCGATTGCTTTCGGAGCCCTAAGCTGAATCAACAAATCAAATTGCAACGCAAAAAGGATAGTAGAAAGCAATAAGTGAAGTGGCTGTGCGGCTTTAGGGAAACCATAATGTGCCAGTATTATTCCTACTACAGCTTCTGCTATAATAATGACTGCTATCATAATCCAACGGGATTTATACCAGTTGTTCTTAAATGCTTGGTAAAGGAGGTAGCCGTTAATGGCCACTATGACGTAAATCAGTGTGCGGTGCGTGAGAAACATCCAGTCTACTTGGTCTATCCAAAGAGAACGGTCTGCAGTGGTTTTGGCTATAGCATCTATTTGCTCTCGTACTTGTGTTCCTATGACTACCATAAGCACAGTTACATAAAGAGAGATAGAAGACCAAAGCTTGAACTTACTATCTGGAAAAGTGGTTTCTCCATGAGTTCTGCGGGCTTTGTCTAACAAAATGAGTAGCACTCCAAAAATGGCAAAAACGCCTATCATGTGCAGCGTAATGGTCTGGCCTTTTAGATTAGATTCTACCACTAGTTTTCCTAGCCAAGCCTGAAAGCCAACTAAAAATACCACAGCAAAGGACAAATAGGTTCGTGCCCTGCGGTCTTTCCAGTAAAATAAAGAAAGGGCGAACATGGCCATTACTGGAAAGCCCAGTGCCACTGTGGCTAGTCGGTTAATGAATTCTATCCAAGTATGCACAGGGTTATAAGTAGCATAACCATGCTTGGTAAACTCTTCCCATTCTGCAGAATTAAAAGAAGTAGAAGCTGTGAGGTCCTTCTTGGCATTGTAAAGCTTCTCCTCATGAATAATCATTTGGCCTTCGAAGAAATCTTCGCCCTCGTGCCATGTCACTTGGTCTTCGCTAGTAGGTGGAATGTATGCGCCAAAGCACTTAGGCCAGTCAGGGCAGCCCATTCCGGAGTCTGTAACTCTAACCACAGAACCTGCTATCACCACTATAAACACCAGTATGATGTTGATGATGATGAGCCTTTTAAACCACTTGTCTACCAGGTTTCTCATGCTACAGTTTCTTTAGAGTTGGCTATGATGGGTGCTAGTAATTCTTTAGCCTGAGTTACGCTTTGTACTTCTACAAAACTGAATCTCAGCCCATCGTTTTTCTCGTACATTTTTCCGCTTCTAGGGTTTTTCTGTACGTATTGTAACACACGTGTAAATGCAGGACTTTGGTAATAACCGCTCTCCTGATTAGCTACGAAGTAGCATATCATTTTAGAGCTTTTAAGCACCATTTTTTCAAATCCTATTTCCTGAGCTATCCACTTCAGTCTAAGCGTTTCTATAAGATTTTCTACTTGCTGTGGAAGGTCTCCAAATCTATCTTTCAGACTCTTCTCAAAGAACAGAAGATCTTCTTCCTCCTTGGCATCTTCTAGCTGCTTGTATAAAGCTAGTCGCTCGGTAATGCTCTGCACATACGCATCCGGAATCAGGAGTTCTAAATCTGTTTCCAGCGCTGTTTCTTTTACCCAAGTTTGCTTCTGTTTGTCCTCTTCTTCTACCAAATGTTTGAACTCGGTTTCTTTCAGCTCTTCTATGGCTTCGTTAAGTATTTTATTATACATCTCAAAACCTACATCTGCCATAAATCCACTCTGCTCTCCACCAAAAATGTTTCCCGCTCCACGAATGTCCAAATCACGCATAGAAATATTCATACCTGAACCCAGCTCACTGAACTGCTCTATGGCCTGTAATCTTCTTTTGGCATCTGCCGGAAGGTGCTGCGTAGGAGGTGCTAGCAGGTAACAGAATGCTTTCTTATTGCTACGCCCCACACGCCCTCTTAGCTGGTGTAAATCACTCAGCCCGAAGTTCTGCGCGTTATTGATAATCATAGTATTGGCATTAGAAATATCTATACCAGATTCTATAATAGTAGTGGCCAGAAGCACATCGTACTTGTGATCTACAAAATCTTCCATCACCTGTTCCAGCTTGTCGCCTTCCATCTGCCCGTGGCCTACTACCACCTTAGCATCAGGAACCACACGCTGAATCATGCCTTGGATTTCCTTAATATCCTTTACTCGGTTATGAACGAAAAACACCTGCCCGTTTCGTGCCAATTCATAGGATATGGAATCTCTAATCAGCTCCTCATTCATGCCAGTAACCTCCGTTTCTACACTCTGACGGTTAGGCGGTGGCGTGTTAATCAGACTTAAATCTCTAGCGCCCATCAGCGAGAACTGCAGCGTTCTAGGAATGGGAGTGGCGGTCATGGTTAAGGTGTCCAAGTTGGCCTTCATGCTCTTCAGTTTCTCCTTTATCCCCACCCCGAATTTCTGTTCCTCATCTATCACCAGCAGCCCTAAATCCTTGAATTGGATTCGTTTTCCTACCAGCGCATGCGTTCCCACTATGATGTCTATTTTTCCTTCTTCTAAGCGTTGCAATGTCTCTGACATCTTCTTCCCACTCTTGAATCTATTCACATAATCAACAGTGACAGGAAATTCCTTCAGTCGCTCTTTCAGGTTCTTATAATGCTGAATAGAAAGTACCGTGGTAGGCACCAGAATGGCTACTTGTTTGTTATCACACACTGCTTTAAAGGCAGCTCTAATGGCTATCTCCGTTTTGCCAAATCCAACATCTCCACATATCAATCTGTCCATAGGAGCCTCAGCCTCCATGTCCTTTTTCACGGCTTCGTTAGCCAATATTTGGTCAGGAGTATCCTCAAACATGAAGCTGGCTTCCAGCTCATGCATTAGGTAATTATCTGGGGCAAATGCAAATCCCTTGCTCGCCTTCCGTTTGGCGTAGACAGAAATAAGATTGAATGCCAGTTCTTTTACACGAGACTTGGTTTTGGATTTCACCTTTTCCCATGCCTGTCCACCTAGTTTGTGAACCGTAGGCTGTGTTCCTTCCTTTCCAGTGTATTTACTTATGCGGTGTAGCGAGTGGATGCTCACATACAGAATATCCGAATCCTTATAAATGAGACGAATGGCTTCCTGTTTCTTCCCATTCACATCTATCTTCTCCAATCCGCTAAACTTCCCTACTCCGTGGTCTATATGCACCACAAAATCTCCTGGCTGTAGCGAGCTTAGTTCTTTTAGCGTAAGCGCCTGTTTGTTCTTTTTAAACCCGTCTTTCAGTTTAAATCTGTGGTAACGGTCAAAAATTTGGTGGTCTGTGTAACAGGCCACATTCAGGTTGTTGTCTATAAATCCTTCATGCAGTTTGAAAGTCATTGGAGTAAACTCCACAGCACGTTCTGTATCTTCGAAAATGCTGTAAATACGTTCTATCTGCTGTGGATTGTCCGAAAGAATGTAGTTCTTCAGTCCACGTTTTTTATTGGCATTTAAGTTCTTGGCTAACAGTTCAAAGTTCTTATTGAAACTAGGCTGAGGCTCAGTATTGAACTCCAGACTCTCACCATTTGCATAATGGAACTTATTCCCGAATTCTATTACTTTAAAACTTTCTAGTTGGCTTTTCAGGTCTATGGCCTGCATATAAATTTCCTCGGGAGCAGAATGTTTGATAGGACCATCTAATTCCTTAAATACATCTTGAGCCTTGGCTAAATACTTATCCAATCTAGCTGCGGCCAGTTTGAAATCAGTCATCCAAACACACGCATCTTCTGGAATAAACTTCAGAAGACTTTCGCGGGTTTCCATAATGGTTTTGTCGCCCACATTAGGAATAATAGTAGCGAATTCCATCATGCCGCTAGAAAGCTGAGAAACCGGATCGAACTTTCGAATAGACTCTACCTCGTCATCAAAGAATTCTATTCTATAAGGCTGGTCGAAAGAATATGAAAACACATCTACGATTCCTCCACGCACAGAAAACTGACCAGGTTCAAACACATAATCCACCTTCTCGAATTCATACTCTATGAGCATTTCATCAATAAATTCGATGTCTAACTTGGCATCTTTCTGAACTGTAAAAGTATGTTCAGAAAGCTCCTGTTTGGTCACTACCTTTTCGCTAAGCGCTTCAGGGTAGGTGACGATTAGTTTAGGAGTTTTAGAAGTGTTTATCTCGTTTAGCACCTCGGCACGCATAGCCACATTGGCATTATCTACGCGTTCGGTATCATAAGGGACTTTAGCAGAACGCGGGAAAAACAGAATGTGTTTTTCCGATTTAAAAATCTCTTGAAGGTCGTTCATGAAATAAGCCGCTTCCTCTTTGTCGTCAAGGATAAAGAGCTGGGTATTCCCCAAAACTTCGGTTACCGCAGCGCCTATAATAGATTTTACAGAACCCACTATTCCCCGTAGCTGGACTTTTTGTCCGGCTTTATTTAAGTGCTGAATGAGTTCTGTCACTTCAGCGCTGGAGGCATAAAATTCTCTGAATTCCGATAACGTCACGTGCCTAATTTTGCTTCAGTAAATGTAAGTATTGCGTTGCAATGGAGGTAACGGAAACGAAACGGATTTAAAAAATTCGAAATTCGAAATTCGAGGTTTAAAATTAGTTGAAAGTAGAGTTATGGGCAGGCAGAATTAAGTTCACCTCCAAAAAGTGAAAGAAGAATTTACAAACGATCTTTTAAATTATCCAAGTCAAGTTCCCCTCCGCTGGAGGGGAGAATTGCTGAGGACGAAATATTCAGTTTAGGAAATACATTAAGAAGCAATTGGGGTGGTTGCAATGCAATAGCATCTTCAATTCTAAGACACGAATAGCCAGCCCACATGCCTACCACCTCAAAATCAGCATAGACCTGCGGTCTACTGATTTTTTCTCCTCCTACGCTTGAGGAGGAGAGTGCATGATTCTAATACTAGTTAAAGTGTTAAAGTCAAGTGGTGCTAATTGCAAGAATATATCACTTCACAATGCACCACAAATCAAGTTCCCCTCCGCTGTAGCGATGTG